>JAYFQW010000070.1 GCA_034926675.1 Clostridia bacterium
ACATGATCGACGTTTCAATGTCGATTTCATCGACATTGACCTCCACACTCCGGGGTTCAAGGGGTTGAAGCGATCTCGTGTCAATGCCGGAATCGCCGGCATAGCTTCCGTATACGATTTTGGGTCGCTCGAACAGATGAACAGACCCTCGCTTGCATCCCAGAGGGCACGTCTGTCCGAGCTTACGCCGATGTCCCACATGCGTCTGTGTCCCATATTCAGCACCCTGACGGCACAGGGTTGAAGGTTTTTGCAGCCGATCCGGCTAGCGAGCAAATAAGCCTTTAGCTGGTCATTTCCCAAATGCCTGCTTGCCATATGTTACATGCGGAACGTGAGCTGAATCCGTAGGCATTGTCGGTTCGGGATTCGGTCGCGTCTCATCAGGCGGCGTCAGTTGCAGCCGGGAGTTACATGTGAGGCGCCACGGTTGCGGCAGCCACGCCTCAGACAGACTCATATCCCTAGCCAGTCAGCGGCTTTCCTGCGATGCTCATCGGTGATGTAAGGAGCCAACGACCTTATCGCTGCCCAGACGGCAGATGCGTCATCGGCGAAACCGGCGCCGGGAATTGCGTCCGGAATGAGGTCCACCGGAAGGACGAAGTACGCGAGGGCGCTAAACGCCACAGCTCGAGCGTGTAGGGGTGTCGCTGGATCCATCGCGCAGTAGTGCATGGCCACGGCATCAGGAACGAACGGAACCTTTCCAGCGGTTTTCTTAACTTTGGACAGGAAGCCCTTCCTGACGAGCTGTTCCGGTTCTTCGGGCGGCATGTGATCAAGAGACACTCGACCTTCAGCTCCTCCGTCATATCAACTGCGTGAACGCCATGCTCCACGCGATTCTCCGTTCCACGGCGGGCATACTCAAGATGGAACTCTTGGTCAAAGCGGGCCAATGGGCTGGCCATGGCCTCGTAGGGAAAGGAGGCAGAGGAGTGCCCATTGACGATCAGCGAGACGAGCGGTTCCAAGGCAGCGAAATCAGTCGTGCAAGACGTGAGTTCAACCTGATAGCTCCAGTCTACGACATGATCCTGGGCAGGTCCATGACCCGCCTCTATCGGCTGGCAGTAGATGCCTTGCTGGAGACCCATCCGTTCTCCCCGATGGCCGCAGCCCTAGATGTCGGCACAGGCACTGGCCTTCTTGCAGGGGTTCTGGCGGAACGCGGATTTGAGGTCACTGGAATCGACGTGTCGGAGGGTATGCTCAGAGCGGCGCGGAGGCGACGGGGAGGGCTGGCCGCATTTCGCGTCGCTCCTGCCCATTCAGCCTCCGCTCAACCCGGAGCGCCGTACGACCTGGTCTGCTCGGCAATGCTACTACATGGTTTCCCCCGCGACTATCGCCAACTCGTTCTGAAGGACATGTGCCGCGCTTCTCGTCGCTTGGTGATGATAGTCGACTACGTGCCCCATCGGAGCCCATTCACATCAGTGGTAGAACGCCTTGAGGGGAGTCACTATCCGGGTTTTCTTCGTGAGTTCGCCGATGACCTGGCGGCATCCTTCGAGAGTATGTCCGTCCGACCCCTGAGCCCCACATGTGGGGTGTACATCTGTGATGGAACCCGAAACCGACAAGGTGGCATCTGATCCGCAACCGACCTCAAGCCCCCATCTGTCCATATCGTTCAACACCCGCGAATCTGCTCTTGCAGCAGTGAAACGGGCAAGCTCGAGAAGCTTGGACAGGCCCGAACAGCCGATAATCTGCCCGTGCGGAGAAGTCGCGCCGGCCTGAGGTCGCGCCGAGATCCCATGTAACCGAGAAGCCGGAATGGAAGCATGGCGCACAGCATGAGACGGGCAATGGCCCGAAGTTCCCGCCGAAGCCCGGGAAAGGAGAGCGTGACGATGACGACCAGGACTGACATGCAGATGAGCTCGCATTAGGATGAACAACGGATCGTCCACGTTTTGAGTGGTTATCCACTCTTTGAGGGCGTCGATGCGGATACCATGCACCAGCTTGGGCATGGGTCACGCCTGAAAGGTGTGACCCATGGGGATATCCTGTTCATTCAGGGGGACGTCAGCGCAGAGTTGTATGTTGTAGCCTCGGGCAGGGTGAGGCTCTACCGTGTGTCCCCCGAGGGTGGCGAGAAGACCCTCGCTGTTCTGGGGGAGGGGGATGTGTTCGGTGATCTTTCCGCCCTGTCCTGCGCCCTGGCCATTGCCCTGCCCGTTGTCGGGCCCGTCGGACTCTACGTGGTCCTTGCCTGAAGCGTTGCTGGTGTCGGGCTGTCCTCCCTGGCGCTGTGGATCGTGTCCGTAAGCATGCCTAAGGCCGGGCTCTGCCTTGAGAGCGTCATCGATATCCTTGTTCTTACCATTCCAGAGGAGCCCCTGCCTGCTCATGA
This sequence comes from Clostridia bacterium, assembly GCA_034926675.1. NCBI lineage: Bacteria > Bacillati > Bacillota > Clostridia > Clostridia bacterium. The sequence continues at coordinate 2,369 of JAYFQW010000070.1, forward strand.
CCTCAGATATGGCCCGCCCAAGGTTTCCTGATTCGATTCCGATCGCTTGCGCCACTTCACCCCAGCCCATGCCGTCTGCGGCCATGGCTAGCACTTCTTCGAAGGGCACGCCGGAATCGGCGGATATCACTGTGCAGATGACTAGGTCTCCAATACCCCATCCCTGGTCAAAGGCGGCATTCAACTGATCAACCGTGAGAGCCAGGTCGGGGAAGGCAGATACAAGTCGCTCGAAGAACGCCGTCTTGTCCGATCCTATCTCGAGTTCCTCCCGAAGCTCTTCATCCAGCTCTTCATCCAGTTCCTCATCCGGCTCCTCATCCGGCTCCTCGTCCAGCTCTTCATCTAGTTCCTCCTCTGGATCCACTACGGTTCCAGGGTCGGTCTCGCCATCGACTGGATTTTCATCACCTGGCGCTATGGTCATTGCCCGTACTGGTGCAGTAGCTGATAGACTCAGCACAAGCAACAGAACTAGTGCAAGAGCGACAAACATCCTCCTGAACACCGTTGCTATCCCCCCTGATGTGGTATTGACATCGGGGTCACTGTTGAACGTACGTGACTCTAGTCCGATATCTCTCCCTCACATCGTAGCATGCGCTCATGTGGGAGGCAGTGACCTAGGTCACCGGGTGGTCTCGGCGCCAAGAAGAGCGGGTTCTTCCAGTGCCTCTTCGAGGATCCTTCCTGTTGCATTCGCTGGCGGACGAATGCCTAGCAGTCGCGACATGGTCGGAGCTGCATCGATGATCTCCACTGGCGCGTCGATTACGAGGCCGGGTTTGACGCCGCTTCCGCTCACCAGCATGAACACGTTATGCGATGATGCATCACGGGTATCGTGGTTGGCTGCCAGTCCAATTGAGATATCTTTGCGGCTGAAGTGATGTGGGGGCGCGGGCCACACAACGAGCTGCCCTGATACTGGATGGGCGCCTGCGGCCGCGAGCCCCTTCCGGTCGAGCAGGCCGCCCACGTAGGGTTGGGCCGATACTGCAGCGATGATCTCGTTCAGCTGCTCTTCGGTGATCGTCCGTCTGAAGTACACCTGCACGCTCTGTCCGGAGCCCACCATTACCACATCTGTATCATCTGCAGCCCGTCCGCTGTTGGGCAGGAATTCGCACTTGTAACCGAGCCCGTTGAACACCTGAATCAGTCCCGGGAGGCTGCTCTTTCCCCAGTAGGGAGTCATACCATGGTCGGCAGTAAGGAGTATCGCCGTCTTCTCGAACACGCCGAGTTCCCGAAGGGCTTCGATGAAAGTGCCCAGCGCCCGGTCCATCCTTATGAGCTCGGCGGTCATCTTCTTGGCCCACTGATCGTAGGTCAGTGATGGCACACTCCCGTATCCTGTGCCGTTGTGGCCTGCAGCGTCCAGATCGTCACCGTAGATCGCCAGGAACCTGGGTATCTCAGTCATCGACACGAGCTGGCCCTTGGTGTTGCGCACAGGCTCCCCGCGGAGCATCTTGATGGCCTCCAACACTCTCAGTTCAAACCTGCCTCCGGGCTGGATGTACAGGTGACGAGGATCGTCATCCGAAGTGCCTCTGTCTTGCAGCATGAACTGCTGTACTGAGGCTGTTGACAGTCCAGATGCGGAGGCGGCCTCTGCGATGGTTTCAGCCAGGTTGGTCCGTCCTGAACTGTCTACAGTGTTGCTGTCTTGATTGTAGTACTTGTACGCATTGCTGTGGGTAGCGGGCCATGATCCAGTTACAATGCTGGTCTGCATTGGATTTGTTATGCTGGGGAAGCCGTTTGTGGCATTGGGATAGTACACTCCCCTCGACATCAGGTAGTTGAGGTTTGGAGTGCCAGGCTGGCCCGGCTCGTTTGCCCAGTCGTAGTAGTCACGCCTGAAGGCATCCCAGTTTATGTAGACCACATATTCCGCCAGCGCCGTGTCTGATGTGATGATCTCCGGCTGCACATCCTGGGCAGGCACGGGTTCACTGCTGCCTGCTGCAGGTGTAATGGGCTCGCTGCTCATGCTGATCTCGCTCCCTCTTGCAGTTGCCGTGCGTCCATCTTGAAACATGCCAATAACTACTATACTCGCGATCAGTGCAATTAGTGTGAAAATGGCCAGTGGCCTTGTCATGCAGCTAACCTCCCCACAAGCTGTGCATAGTCTCTGCCTCAACTGCCAACCATCTCTCTCCTATGCCATGTCTGATCAGTGTTGCACTCCATACACATGACGAGCCAAATACCAGCTAGAATGCCATTACGATCATAATACTCTATATTCCGGCGGATGTCGCCCATTATTGACTGGCAAAGAGGTAACTGATATATTCATTATGAACATATCCTCTGCAAAGTGGAAGAGGTGGGGCGCAAAAAGTGATGCTACAAGTTTCTCCCAAATCAGGCGCCAAGTGCGCTATACGAGCGCTTCTGCAGTAAACCCCGGGGTATTACGCAAAGGGAGGCTGCCTCAATGCCAAGAAAGAACCTGCTCCAGTTGGTCCTCACTCTGATAGTCCTGGCCATCTCAGTATCTGTGGTTCCTGCCATGGCGGCTGAGCCGGCGAAGGTCAGCCCATGGGAGTACTCCACCCCAGGCGTTGACAGAATGCCATTCGTGTATGGGAACACCCTCTACTATGTTAGGGACTACGACATCTACTACTCAATCTGGGATGATGCGGCGAGAGCCTGGTCGGAGCCGAAGGCCATCCCCGGTGCGGTAAACACCGGCGCCAACGAGATCTGGCCGTGCCTGACCAGCGGAGGAAAGGTTCTGTATTTCGCCCGTTACGACCCAATCAGCGACTACGACTTCTACCGCAGCGAGTGGGATGAGGCCAATGCCAAGTGGGGCGAGCCCGTGCTCATCGAAGAGCTCTCTACCGACACCCAGGAGTGGGCGATATGGGTTAACGAGGATGAGACCATAGCCTACGTCACTACCAAGGGTGTCTACGGCGATGGCAAGTCGCTTGGAGGCCGCGACATCTGGAAATCGGCGCGTGGCGCCGATGGCGTGTGGGGCGTTCCGATGAACGTCGGCGAGCCAATCAACACCACTGGCAATGAATGGAGCGTGTTCGTTGGCGCAGACGGCAGGATGTACATCGACGGAACGCGTGAGGAGACCCTAGGCCTTTCCGACATCTACGTGGCGGAGAATGACAAGGCTCAGCCCGCAAACATCGGCGCTCCGATCAACAGCGCTGTTGACGAGCGCGAGGTGTGTGTAACCGACAAGTTCATCGTCTTTAGCGCAAACAAGCGTCAGGGTGGCGCAGGCGGGTATGACCTGTGGTATATCGTACTGGAGCCTGGCAAGTAACCAGGCTCCGTCGGCTCACGCTGCTTGGGCAGCGTGAGCCATCTGCTCTGAAGCTCTGAAGCTTTGAAACTCTGGGGCTCTGAAACCCCGAGACTCTGGGGCTCTGGAGTGTGAAAACGTGGAAACGTGGAAGCGGAGGCCTAGATAGCATGAAACCGCGGAACCGAATTGTCGGGGTCTTCACCATGCTACTGGTGCTGTTTGCACTGCTGATCGCAGGCGGGCTCGCGGTCACAGCCGCGTCAGGGCTGTCTTCGGCCGGGTCTGACCCCGCCATTACGAGCCTGTATCAAGTGAGGCAGGTGGATGCGCAGGGGGTCCCTTTACTGGTCGACACGGTTGTGACAGTAGAGGGCGTTGCTCTCCAATCCACTGGCAAGTGGCACAATGCCGCCAACTACTTCGCTGTCATCAGCCCGGCGGATGCTGCTGCTCCTCGTGCCGGCGCACTTGTGTACTTGCCTGGAACGGTAATCCCAGACGTGCAGGCTGGCGAGTACGTGCGCATCACAGGCCGTGTGTCAATCCGTGGCTACAGCACTGATTACGGCACAACGGTTATCATCCCGTCCCGATCTGAGGATATCGTCATCACCACGCACGGCTATGAATGCGTGGAGGGTTTGGCCGGGACTCCGCTTCCCACAGACCCCACATTCGCAGAGGCGGAACCGCTCGAAGGCCAGCTGGTGACCATCGAGGGCAGGCTATCGCGCTACGACAACGAGGGGATATCCAGAGGGTTCTGGGTCGATGGCAGCCGCGATGGCGATATCGAAGACGGCAAAGGCCGGATGCAGGTGAAGTTCTACGACTACTCCGGCATCGACATATCCCACCTAAGAGAAGGCTCCTACGCTATCGTTACGGGCGTTCTCGTGCAGGGCGATGACACTGCTCCGCATCACGACTCCTACTATGTCCGCCCAACTATGCAGAACTACATACTGAGTGATGAGGCAAGGGCGAGGGAACTGAGTCCAGAGGAACTCGCAGCTCAAGGTATGAGCCTTCAGACCGGGGAAACGCAGCATCTATCAGACCGGGGCGTGTATCAGCTCACGGCGGTGCGATCGGGGTCGGCCCGTGCATTCACTCCGAGGCTATATCCTGACTGGCGGCCGGACGGCAGCGGGCTTCTGTTTGTACTCGGCAAGGAGAAGAGCGCGCGCACGTCTGAGGAGAACGCTGAACCCAACCTGTTCTCAGTGGGTTTCACAGGGCTTTCCGAGTACAAGCAGCTCACGTTCGACCGCGGCATGAAAGCATATCCTCGTTGGTCGCCCGACGGCGCTGCTGTTGCATACGCGTGGATCGCTGAGCCCGACGCCGAGCAGGGCAACTGGAGCATATACACGTGGAATCCTGATCAGGGTTCATCTCCTGTCGCCATTACGCATGGCCTGTTCAACGAGACCTCGCCCAGCTGGTCACCTGATGGCGCGCGGCTCATCTACCAGTCGGATGCGGCCGGCAACTGGGATCTGTTCGCAGCAGCGTCGGACGGTTCCGGCATGGCGGTTCAACTGACCTCCTCACCGGCTCATGATGCATGCCCTGACTGGTCACCGAAGGGGCCGTTCATCGCCTACCAATCAGATGCAGGCGGCAGTAGCTTCGACATATGGGTGGCGCGAATCGATGAGGCAGGAGGCCGTCTTCTTGACGCCAGAGCCCTTACGGCTGCACTTGCAGGGGATTGCATCGCCCCACGTTGGTCCCCCGATGGCAAGAAGGTCGCATTCATGTCGAACCAGGCGGGCACGTGGGACATATGGACTGCTGACGTGGCGTCAGGCGCTCTGCTCCGTGTGACCGACTTGGAAACTGACGAGTTCAACCCTGCATGGTCTCGAGATGGGCGCCGGATCGCCTTCAGCGCAGATCTCGGCAACGGCGCCAATGTATACGCAGCCGACGTGAAACGGGCCACCCGCGCAGGGGTGTCCTTCATCGACAGGCCAGAGCCGGAACAGAGTCACGCATCAGCCGTGTACGCATCTGATGCTGCGCTTGCAGAGCCGGCTCAGGCTCGAATACTACAGCCGCGGATGATGCGGCCGTCTCTAGTGGCGCCAGGTTCTGAGTTGGATGTAGTTGTGGCTCTTCCGAATGATCTGCATGGGTCGTCCTTCGAGGAATTGGGAATTGAGGCATCGCTCATCTTCGTCACAGGGGTAAGGGACGCATCTGTTCCGCTATCGATCGTGAGCGCAGTTCGGGGTGATGATGGCCTTTACTACCTTCGATTCGCAGTGCCGAGCAGCGCAGAGCTGGGCCTGTACGACCTGCAAGTGGTCGTGGCATCTGGGGTCGCTCAAGCGTGGGAGACTCACTCAGTCGCAGTCAGCAGGGCTGGCGACGATTTCGTGTTCGCGGTTCTTGCGGACATTCATCTCAACAATGAACGTTCACGGGGCAGTGCAAGTGGGGAGCTCAATACGAACTTGATCAGGGCGATAGATGAGCTGAATGCCGTGGCCCCGGATTTCGTGATCCTCCCTGGCGACCTCGTTGAGAGCCGTGCCGACACATACGAGCGGGATTTCCGCATGATACGGGAGATCCTCGCGGAACGGGCCAAATTCCCAGTGTTCGGCGTGATGGGCAACCACGATGGTCAGCGAGTGGGCATGCTTGATGGGTTCGAGTTCTGGCAGAGTAACTTTGGTCCGCTGTATTACTCCTTCGATGTAGGACAGTGGCACTTTGCCATGGTTAACACGTATGATAAGCCCACGAACCCGTCTGACAACGGCACGATTCGCCCAGAGCAACTCAGATGGCTTGAGAACGACCTGCTCAGTGCATCTGCTGCAGGCAGGCAGATCGCGGTGGCGCTCCACCATAACCCGCTCGACGACAGGTGGGTGTTCGTTGACGATGGCCGGCGCGAACTTGCGCAGGTGCTCTCGCGTAGTGGAGCGAAGTACGTATTCGCAGGGCACCGCCACTCTGATCAGTTGGAGATTAGTGAGTGCGCTCTCATACTCACAACACGAACCGCACAGGCCGAGGATGAGGGCAAGGTAGGGTACAGACTTATCGAGGTGGTCGATGGAAGGGTAGTGTCGTTCCGATACGCGCCGCCCAAGTCGTCGCAACCACTGGGAATGGGTGTTCTCGACGCCGAGGCGCCGATCAGCAGATGAGCAACCAGGATCTAAATGGGAGGGGATTGCCAATGAAACGCACCGCAAGGAGGATGTTCTGCATCGTTGCAGCAGCACTCCTGCTGATATCGCTCGCAAGCGGCATCAGCATTGCCAAGAGGAAGACTGTGATCATCCACTGGCAGCATCACACCCCTGCGCGCCAGGAAATGGTCGAGGCGTTCGCGATCGAGTTCATGAAGCAGAATCCGGACATCGAGATCAAGATCGAGTCCATCCCTGAGGCCGACTACTTCCAGAAGCTCCTGCCTGCACTAGCTGCAGGATCCGGCCCAGACACTTTCCAGATTCCCGCGGGCCAAGTCCTGGCGTATGCTCGCACCGGGGTGCTCCAGCCTCTCGACACCTCTATTCCTGAAGCCAAGAGCATCGAGGCGGATTTCATGGCTTCGGCAGCGTCGAGGCTGAAGATCGATGGCAAGTACTACGGATTTCCCGTTGACACCGCGACGGTGGTGTTGTTCTATAATCCCAAGCTCTTCAAGGAAGCTGGCCTGGATCCCAACAAGCCCCCGCAGACATGGGATGAGCTGGTCAAGTATGCTAAGGCCATGACCAAGCGGGACGCCGCCGGAGTCACGACTCAGATGGGCGTCGCGACTGGCGGATACGGTCCAGTCATCATCTCGCTCATGCTGCAGAACGGCGCCACCCTCTGGGATGCCAAGAGTGATCTGCCTGATTTCAACTCGAAACAGGCGGCCGAAGCGCTGCAGTGGTCGACTGCTTTGGTGGCCGACTACAAGGTGGAAGATAGGGCGATGGGTTCCAGGTGGAACGCATTCCGCCAGGAGAAGCTCGCCATGGTGTTCGCTGGACCGGCAATGATCGGCAGCTTCAAGGCGACCGCTCCGAACCTGGATTTCCGCATTGCTGAGGTGCCTGCGCCCAAGGCAGGCGGTTCGAAGAGCACTCTTCTGACATCGTGGGCGTATGTGACGGCGAAGAAGGCGCAGAGCGATGCTGCCACCAAGTGGGTCGCCTACCTTACATCGGAGAGCGCGCAGAAGCAGTGGATCCTCAAGACAGGCGATCTGCCGACGCGAAAGGCTCTGCTGGATCTTGCCGATTACAAGAAGGATCCTCTTCTCGCTCCGTGCATGGAGTCGATGAAGAAAGCGACTAGCGCACCGTGGAGCGCTCGCTCACTTGATGACGCGCTCATCAGGAAAGCGTACGAACTCGTGCTTCTCAAGGGCAACAGCCCTGAGTCGGCGTTGAGCTATCTCACCACTGAGGCCGTCAAGGCGGAGAAGGAGCAGAAGGAACTGGCCATGCCGTAAGCAATCCTGCCTTCTCCAGATTGTCCGCTTGGATTTGAGTGCGGAGGGTGCGGGCCCCGGATGCCGGGGCCCGCTCTCAGAGCGCTTCAGGCGTGCATAGCATCTTAGTGGTTTCCGCAAGGAGGAGTTGCTGCTGTGAGCCGCCGTGAAGCCGGCAAATACCGGCTATACAAGTTTCAGAGAACGATCGCCCCATACGGGTTCATCCTTCCCGGCACCGTCTTTTATCTCATGGTCACGATTATTCCTATGTTCACTGGATTCTGGATGAGCTTTCGCAACTGGAACATCATCCGCCCCACGCATCCCTTTGTTGGCCTGGCCAACTACGATATGATCCTGCATGATCCCGTGTTCTGGCAGTCTCTCAAGAATACGCTTGTGTACACTGTCGGAGTTGTCCCTCTACAGATGGGCCTAGCTCTGCTCGTTGCACTGCTGCTCAACACCGAGATACGGGGGAAGGCGTTCTTTCGGCTTCTATATTACCTGCCAGTCGTCACTCCACTTTCGATCGCAGCTGTGATCTGGCAGTGGATCTACCACCCACAGGTGGGGCTGCTGAACGCGGCGTTGCGGACGTTCGGCGTTCCAGGCCAGAACTGGCTGGGAGATCCTAAACTTGCGATGCTTTCGGTAATCATAGTCGCCGTATGGGCCGGGCTTGGCTACCGAATGGTCATCTTTCTGGCGGCGCTCCAGGGCATACCCGATACGTACTATGAGGCTGCGATGATCGACGGGGCGAGCAGGTTTGCCCTGTTCAAGTACATCACTCTGCCGCTTCTGAAGCCTACAACGATGTATGTGTTGATCACGAGCATGATTGGCTCATTCCAAGTGTTCGGCTTGGTTAACGTGCTGACGGGCGGAGGTCCGCTCGATGCGACGAACGTGCTTGTCAAGTACATCCACAGGAGAGCCTTCGGGGATCTGCAGTTCGGGAAAGCGGCGGCGATGTCGTTCATCCTGTTCGGGATCATACTGATCTTCACCGTGCTGCAGTGGAAGTTCCTCGGAAGGGAGGTCTCGTACGATTGAGCAGAACAGGCAGTGTCGTAGGTTACCAGCGCTCCAAGTGGGCAAAGGTTCTTGGGCAGTTTCTGGCGTACGCTATTGTGATCCCTGGCGCGATCTTCATGGCCATGCCTTTCGTATGGCTGGTGTTGTCGTCATTCAAGACCCTGGAGGAGATAGTGCTCTTTCCGCCTACCTTCTGGCCACGAAGGCCTACTCTCGACAACTTCAGGCAAGTGATTGAGATGATCCCGTTTGGGCGCTATTACATGAACAGCATCATCACAGCAGTGGCGCCTACTATCGTGAGTGTTATCACCTGTTCCATGGCAGGGATGGGCTTCGCCAAATACAAGTTTCGGGGCAGGAACGTGATCTTTTGGGTCATTCTCGCCACAATGATGGTGCCGTTCCCTGCCACGATTGTGCCGCTGTATGTGATGGTGTCCAAGATGGGCCTTGTCAACACCAGGCTCGGCCTGATCATCGTGGGCTTGTCGAGCGCGTCAGGCATCTTCATGATGAGGCAGTTCGTCATGGGCATTCCGGATGAGCTCCTCGACGCAGCCCGAATCGACGGCGCAAGCGAGCTTCGCATCTTCAACCAGATCGTCGTTCCACTATGTAAGCCGGCCATAGCCACACAGACCCTGTTCAGCTTCACTGGCCACTGGGGCGCTTACATCTGGCCGTTGATTGTGATCAACTCGGATGAACTGAGAACACTTCCACTGGCGATTCCCTACTTCTCAGGCCAGTACTTGAGCTATCAGAACCTGATATCAGCGGCTTCACTCATGGCGATACTCCCGGTTTTGATACTCTTCCTATTCACGCAGCGGTACTTCGTAAAAGGCATAACGTTGACGGGCATGAAGAGCTGAGGGGGAGATGGGGGGCAATGAGAATGCTGCGCAATGATCACGCTGGTCGATGCCTGGCGGCTGTTGCTATCGCTCTAGTTCTGTCGGTTTGTGCAGGTCAGGTTGCATGCGGCGCCGCGGCGCCTTCGCCCGTTCAAGCTCGGCCAGGTGCGCGAAACGTGATACTGTTCATTGGGGATGGCATGGGCGAGAACCACGTGAAGGCCGGTAGGATCGCGTCCGCCGCAGCAGGACGAGCCTTCGCAATCGACTCGATGCCCGTGATTGCTCACGTTTCGACACTGTCGTACGGCGGCAACATCACTGATTCCGCTGCTGCAGCCACTGCTATGGCCACGGGCCACAAGACCGTCAACAGGTCGCTCGGGATCGATCCTGACGGTGTTCCTCTGAAGACCATACTCGAGGCTGTGCGCGATGCAGGCGGACGAACAGGCCTGGTGTCGACGTGCGCCTTGACTTCCGCAACCCCGGCTGGATTCGCGGTGCATGTTGAGGACAGAGGTTCAGGGCGTGAGATCGCCGCAGCCTTAGTGAGAACGGCGCCAGATCTCATGCTCGGAGGCGGCCTTGCGAACTTCATGCCAACCCTGTTCGAAAAGACCAAGCCGCCGATGGATTTGGCCCGCGAACACGGCTACAATATCGTTCGTGAACCGGGCGAGTTGGATGCCGCCAAGAGCCTTCCCTTGTTGGGCCTGTTTGCCGATATCGACATGGAATACGAAGCCGACCGCGATCCTGAGGTTCAGCTGAGCCTGGCGAGGATGGCTGAGCGTGCAATCGAACTGCTTTCGAACGCTGCCGGCGACCGAGGTTTCTTCCTCATGGTAGAGGGAGGGCGTATCGATCACACTGGCCACTCAAACGATGCTGAGAGGCTTCCCGTGGAGGTGCTCGCGTTCGATCGGGCGATCCAGGTTGGGCTCGAGTTCGCCAGGAAACGCGGGGATACCCTCGTGATAGTCACAGCTGATCACGAGACAGGCAGAGTCGAGATATCTGCAGACGGAGCTTTACGGTTCGGTTCAGACGGTCACACTGAGCTGAATGTGCCTCTGTACGCGGAAGGGCCGAACCAGGAGCTGTTCGCGCAGGAGGTTATCGACAATACCGATATCCCGGTGCTCATGGCAAGGGCGATTGGCGTATCCCTAGAGGGGCCTGTAGCAGAGGCGCCCGTCGTTATTTCGCAGCCGTCCGCGCCTGCACCGGCGACACAGGCTCTCGCCGTTGCGGCGCCGACCTCGTCTGCTGCGCCGACTTCTTCGGCTGAGCCGGCTTCATCGGTTGCGCCGGCTTCTTCAGCTGAACCGACTTCGACTGCTGCGATGGCCCCCGCAGCTGTGCCCGTGGCTTCCGAGGCTACGCACACTCCATCACGTCCGGTGTTGAGTGGGGCAGCACCCAAGCGCCTGGTGGTCATGACCTACAACATTCAGACTGGCACAGGCGCCGACCTGGTGTATGACATTGACCGCATAGCAGAGGTTATTCGCTCCCAGGGCGCTGACATCGTAGGCCTGAATGAAGTGGATAGCTACACGAAGAAGTCGGGGCCTGTGAACCAGGCGAAGTACATTGCCGACAAGCTTGGTTTCGATTGTGCCTTCGGCGCCATACTCTCCCACAAGGGAGGCCAATTTGGAAACGCCATCATAAGCAGGTACCCGATCGTATCGAACCGGAATCACATCCTGCCCAATCCTGAGATGAACGAGCCTAGGGGCGCTATTGAGTGTCAGGTGGATGTGGACGGCACGATAGTCAACGTATTCGCAACCCACCTTGAGGTTAGAGACTCCGAATCAAGGTTTGCTCAGGCCACATACCTGTTCAAGCTTGCATCGGCCGCGAAGGGGCCGACAATCATCACAGGCGACTTCAACGCAGTGCCGAAGCTTTCCCCCGAGACGGCGGTCATCATGAAGGGGTTCAACGACACCATGCAGGTGTACAGGATGCTGGTAGATAGCGCGGAGTTGGTTCGGGATGGGCCCTTCAACCGAGATTACCTCAAGGGCGGATATACCTGCGATCCATACGATCCGAACAGGCGCATCGACTACATCTTCGCGTCCTACGACCTGCGCGTTGTGGGCGAGGCAGGAGCGGCCAGAGTTCCTCGGACGCTGGGCTCGGACCACCTGCCCTATGTGGTTGCACTCGAGCTTCCGTGGGAGAAGTGCGATAAGAACACTGCTCCCCTTGTGGCTGTGATGTCGAGCCCTGACTCTGCACTGTGGTATGCCGACATGGGCTGGCAGTATGATGATGATATCGACGAGATCCTCAGGGTCGTAGGAGAGCTCGGATATGCCTGTGCCGAGGTGACGCCGGACTCCATGCCTATGCTGCCATACGTAGCTGGCAGAAGGCCCACGATCCTACTGCTCTCCAATATAAGAAGGATGTCGCTCCAGCAGCAGCAGGCCGTGAGGGAGTTCGTTGCAGCCGGTGGAAGAGTCCTGGCCACATGCCAGACGTCGCTGAAGACTCCTGACGAAGTCATGTCCGGGGCCTTTGGCTTTGGGCTTTCGGATCTGTTCGGTGTGAGCCTTGCTGGATGGCTTGGGGCCGAGCCATTGCATGACGCCATAATGCCAGTTACGGACGGGTCCGGGGTGGGGGCGGCGGCGGGAGCGACGGCAGGGTCGACGGTGACGGCTGCTGCAACGGCGATGGAGGCGAAGCTGTGGCGCGCAATCGATAAGCCCCTGGCGCTGGAGATCCCGGAGGGGACCATCGTGAAGGCCAGGCCGGGAGCTGTTGTTTTGGGCGTCTGGTCGAACGGCAAGGGCGCGCTCACACATCAGAGCGATCTCAATGCTGCCGCCGTCAAAAACGGACGTGTGATGTACGTCGGATGTGACTTGCTTTGCTGGGATATGCTGCAGAGCGCACAGGTGAGGGCGTTCGTGGCGAATGCGATTGGCCTGTTGCTTGAGGTAGAGTAGTGCTGTATGAATTCTGTAGAAGAGACCGAATTGAGCGGACTCTCTCCTTCCTTCAGGGTAACCTGTGCCGTGCGATAGTAGCGGCGCCGGCCTAGTTGACATCGAAATACGGGTTGCATGGGGGGTGTACGGAATCCGTACTGGGAACGTTGAGTACCTGTACGGATTTCGTACCGTGCCGAAGGCGAAAATGGCGGATGGCGTTCTAAACGCGGGCGATTCGACCCCAAAGAGCACCAAATGCCAGTGGCAGGATTGCGAAATTACAACTTTTGGAGCCAAACGTGCCTTCTTGGATCCTGCTGACAGGGGACTGGAGCGAGTGCAGTACGGAATCCGTACTGGTCGCATGGCAACCCAGTACGGATTCCGTACTGCACACACAGAACCAGCGCTGTGAAACGCAGAGAGTGAGCTCGAACGCCTAGTATCCTAGTATCCTAGCCGCTCAGTGTCGGCCAAAGCCTGCTTGTTGAAGGCGTCAGCTCCTGGCAAGTGGTTGCTGAGCCAGGCGTGGGGTTTGAGGCCCCGGGCCAACATGCGCTGGATGATCTCCGCCTCAAGCGTCCACATGATGATGGCTGCTGCAATGCCGGAGGTGGGGCAGACCTTCACATCGATGTTCTCAACGCTAAGCGCTGCATCGCCCACGACCCCGCAGTTGTCGAGGACGATGTCGGCCGCCTCGAAGAGCCGCTTGCCCGACGGATGCTCGCCAGCAAGTGATGAGGAGTAGGCAACTGATGTGAGCGCTATCACATGCACCCCTTGCTTGCGCGCCTCAAGGGCCAGTCCGACAGGGAGCGTGTTCTTGCCAGAAACCGATCCTATGATGAGAACGTCACCGGTGTAGATCTCGCTGCGGTCGAGGACGAACTGGGGAAGGCCTGGTATCTCGTCAAGGTATACGGAATGCTTGCTCCTGCCCAGGCGCTTAGGGCCGGGGTTGGTCACTTCCATAGTGATGTTCACAGGCCTGAACATCATGAGGCCGCCCACTCTGCCGAACAGCTCATGCATGAGCATGTGGCCCGTGTCCATAAGATGCACTGCTCCGCCGTTTGCGATCGACTCTGTGATCACGTCGGCAGCGCGTGCGATACTCTCACCCTGAGTATGTCGTATTCTCTCGGCGAGGGCCTCGATCTCATCGAGATACCTGTTTCCCAAACTCAGCATGGATTGCATGTCCTCCCTCACAGCGACTTGATGAGCTGCTTGTACTTGGCCAGATACGCAGCGTTGTGCTCTGCACCCCCTGGTATGTTCGAGCTTGCGAATATGGGAGGGTCGATCCCTCGCTCCATCAGTTTCTCCACTACCCTGACCACTATCGAGTTGATGATCACAACTCCCACTGCTGTTGACACCGGAGCGATCTTCTGGGCGAGTCCGTCGACGGCCACGGCTGCGTCACCGTAGGGCACATGTGTATCGATAACCACATCTGCAAGCTCATACAGGCGCTTGCCGAGGGAATTGCGTATAGGAATGTCCCTAGAACTCGCCACCGATGTGATGGCGATCACGCGAACGTGCATGTCCATGGCTGCGGCTGCCATCTCGACTGGCACAGGGTTTATGCCTGAATTCGAGGAGATGATCATCACATCGCCGGACCTCACCTCTGATTCGGCCAGGATGATCTGGGCAAGCCCTGGCAGCTGTTCCATCCTCGAGCTTTTGGACGCTCCATTGGCAACCATCAGTGCAGGCTCGAGAATCACGTTGACCGGCGCCAGCCCACCAGCCCTATAGAACAGCTCATCGCCTAGCATGTGTGAGTGACCGGCCGCGAAGTAATGCAGCACTCGTCCATCTGCGATGGAGGATGCGATAACGTCGGCCGCCTGCTCCATGCTCTCCCTTTCCGAAGACTGAACCTCGTCCAACAGGCCTTTTACGACATCGAAATATCTGAACATCAGGACTCGCCTCCACATACCTGCCCCGCTCGTCCGGGGCTCCACACACTGTCGGGGTCTGCTCCCATCGACTTCAGAAGCTCGTACCCCCACGTGACGTCTCCAATCCAGCTCTTGATGTGGGCATCGCTTCCCACCGTGAATCTCGCTCCCATGGCAAGCCCGAGCCTTACGATGTCAGGCGATGGGCTCTTCGTTGGGCAGTGGATCTCAACTGCTATGCCCCTGTCGCGCGCTGTGCGGAAAACACGCTCGTACCAATCGCGCACGAAGAAGCGGCTTGCCACTTCTCTTTCCATCTCTCGCCTCTCATCGAACGTAGAGCCTGGCTTGAGCATCGGCTCCATTGGAAGGTAGCCGGCGATATGGCCCATGACGTCAACCTGTGGCCCTTCGACTACCCTTATGACTTCATCCATGTACGCCTGCCAATAGGCATCGTTGAACAGCTCGCCGAGGCGAACGCAGATGGGTTCAGTGATATAGTGGACACTTGCGATGACCAGATCAGGAACGGCCCGCTCCAGCCGGACTGGGATCGGACCTCTCTCCAAGCCAATGAAGACCTGAATCGGCCTGGGGCCCAGGGTGCGTAGGCGAGCCTGCTCGAGTAGGCCGGCCTCATCGTTGAATCCAGCCTGGGCAATTTGGACGCCCCGAGCATCCTTGGCATCCATGGCATCCTTGGCATCCATGGCGCCCTTGGCGCCATGGCCCCGGCTTGCACTCGGGTCCAAATGGTCGGTTATGGCCACGGCCGTCATTCCTGCACTGGCCGCCAACTCCACAGCTTCATCGAAGGATGCCTGCCCATCGGAAGCAGTCGTATGTACGTGCAGGTCCATCATCTGCCACTCGTTCATGCTCATGCATGATCACCTCTGCTTGTTCATTGCCGCCCGGAGCCTACGCCTGAACTTCTGGCAGCAGAACTATGAACGACAGCTTCGATGAGGGGATCTCCAGGGTTGCCCGGGCGTCTCCGTCCAGTGCGATCTCACGATCATCGTGAATGCCGCCTAGCTGCTCCTGGAGTAGCTGCATCTTCATGCCAGGCCGCCAGCAGCCTGGGGCCAGACAGTTGATGCGGACATGCCTGCCTGCAAGCTCCACTGGGTTTGAGATCATCAGTAGCGCTCCGCCGCGTGGCAGTTCCCACCTGCTTGCGGTCATGCGGGTCAGGTCGCGATAGGGCAGGGAGTTCCAGTCGATGCCAGTATCTGATGCATCACCGGAAAGGCTCCAGCATGCTCTGGGCGCCAGGTCGGACCCATCGCCATCGACCAGCTCGATTCCATCGGTGTCGCGGTACACTCCGCTGGAGATGAACGAGGCAGCTTGCTGCCGTAGGCGGAGACCTATCCGGAAATACTCGAGAAGGTGCTGGTTCTCCGCGCCGAACCTGTCGCCGAGTTCGGCCCAGAAGACTGAGCCTAGCACAAAGGCCCTAGCCATGTCCCGGTAGAACCATGCAGATCTCTCCGTATCGTCGTCGATGCGCCTGGGGTTGACCATGTTGATCTGAATGAACTCAGGGAATGTGTACTTGTACATGTTGAAGAACTCGTCGTAGTCAGTGCCGTTCCACGTGAGGTTCGCGTATAGATACTGGCTGTATATGTCGCCGCAGTTCTCGATCATCAGGAACGCCGTAGGGTCGATCTCGGCGAGCCTGTCTCGTATCTCCCTTATCATCCTGAGATAGCCATGGTTGTAGAGGCCGTGGTGGTGCACGCCCTCGATCACGTGGTTGTGCTCACGGTCATAGCATGGGAATGGCTCAGCCGAGCCCAGCTGGTCCAGGTAGATGCCTCTGGCGCCGAAGGCCTTCGACATCCAGCTTGCGGTATCAACCGCCCATTTCCGCCACTGATCGTTTGAGGGGCACAGAACGGCGAATGTGCGGGGCCCGTACGATTCGCGGTATAGATCGCCGGTGTAGTCCTTCAGCGCCCAGTGCTGGCCGAGGCGTTCGAAGAAGTCGGATTCCAGGTCGAAGAGCCTCACGTTTATGTAGAAGCTTGCCTTCCCGCCTTGCTCCTTGATGTAGCGACAGCCCTGCGCGAGCTCCCACGAACTGCCTAGCTCCATATCCGGCACGTACTCCGGGTAGTCGGTGTCGAACCCAGATCTGTTCCATCCGGAGATGAATAGGTGATCCATGCCCTCAGCCGCGGCCTGGTCGTACATGGACGGAATCTCTTCGAACCTGTGGCGAACCACTGAGTCATTCTTGAAATCGTAACGCGGGCACAGAGCCGACTCGCTCAGCAGATCATTCTGGACGTCATGGAGAACGATGTGCTTCCTGATCCAGTTCCGATACTGCATCGCTCCCCAGTGCCAGTCGCCCTCGTGGAGGGCCACAACATATGGCGAGGAGTCCCATGTCGCTTTCGGGCCCACTGGAACGTGCTTTCTGAAGGAGAAGCCACACCATGGCTTCTCGGGGCCACCAGTTTCGCTCCTCACCCCAGTCAGCACGAAAGTAGGGTCGTAAGACGCCATATACAGGCCTCTGGATGCATTGGACTCATTGGTGTACAGATCCATCCAAGTCATCGATGCGAGTCCGCAGTAGTTGATCTCCCTAGAGTAGACCCCATCGGCTTCCACGATAGTGCGTGCACGCCAGAATTCCAGATAACGCCGGCTGGTCAGCTCTTCCACTGGGTTTGCGATCTTCTCGCCAGCATGGTGCGGGAACACAAGAACGCTTTTGCGATGATCGCTTCCCAGGACTATGCCGCGCACGAATGGAAATAGGACCTCCACGACCTGAAGGTCGGTTGTGCGGTTGTCCAAGCTCAGCCGCCAGATGGTGGCGGCTGACGGCTCAGAAGGCTCATCTATCGATTCAATGCTCCAGTTGGCGGCGATTGCGATCTCGTCGCTGCGCCCATCGATAGGACGAAACGCGAGATGTTGCACGCGCAACGAGGATTCAGATGCCTTCAGTGATGACACGGCCGACGGGACGAACTCACGTCGTGCACCGGCGGAATCTAGGCATACGACGCGAATGGGCGCGTACTCGATTGCCTCAGAGTGCTTGATAAGCTCATCACCGTGGACCAGATCAGCCATGCTTCGCAGGGCGCCGCTGGTCTCGTCGATTTCGATACGGAAAAACTTGTTGACAATGGATGGCACTAACGGTCCTCCTCTCCGCAGCACGAAGACGTCCCCAGATGAACGGCGCGCCTGCCGCATACGGTCAATTCAGGTGAACTGGTTACGAACGCCTCATAGACACGTATAGCTTGTATCTGTCACCCCTGTATACGGATGTGGTATACTCCACGGGTCTGTGGATGGAGTCAAACGAAAGACGTTCGACCCGCAGAACCGGAGCGCCCCTCTTGATGCCAAGCATCGGCGCTTCGTGGGCCGTTGCCAGTGATGACTCGAAGCTCTGCTCCGCCCAGGCCAGGTCCACCTGATACTTCTTGCTCAGCAGATCGTAGAGGGATGTGCCGTCCAGTCTGTCGTTGACAAGCCCCGGGCACAGGGCTGAGGACATTCTGAAGATCTCAATGGCTATGGGGTCATCCTCAGCAGTGCGCAAACGCTCAATGCGCACCACTGTGCTGCCCTCCGGCATTTTCAGTTTCTCTGCCACAAGCGCATCTGCCTCCTCCTCCGCGACCGACACCAGATGGCCGCCGGGGATGAGTCCCCGGGATCGCATGTCTTCGGAGAAACTCGTCAGCTGCATAAGCTGCTGGCTGAACTTGCGCTGGGCAACGTGGGTTCCAGTGCGAGGACGCCTGACCAGGAGGCCGTCTTTGACAAGCATCTGGATGGCCTGCCTCACGGTAATCTGGCTCACACCGTATGCCTCACAGAGCTCACGCTCGGTGGGAATTCTGTCGCCTGGCTTGAATTCCGCGCTCTCGATTCGCTGTCTCCAAATACTGTAGATTTGCTGATAGAGGGAAACCGAAGAGTCTCTATCAAGCTGCAAAACTAGCCACCACCTGACAACTGCAACTGGATCGCTCCATTGAACTCATACATGCCAATGCATCTATTCTTTATAATCATTATGATTCCTTCCTCGTGGAGAAGTTTGTTGAAGCTGTTCCTCCGCTGCCAGGTTGCCTGGCTACGTGTCATCTCACACTTCCTGCCGGAATGCACGGCAATTCCACCTCAACACGGGTTCCCTCGCCGAGCACGCTCGAGATGCGGATGAATCCGCGGTGGCGCTCCACTTCGCGGTAGCAAATGGCGAGCCCCAGCCCTGTGCCTTGTCCTGGTTCCTTTGTCGTGAAGAACGGGTCGAACACACGAGGGATGTACTCTTGCGGTATTCCCGACCCAGTATCGGCGACAACGACTCGGACGGTTTGCGCAGGAGCTTTCTCCACTGACACTGAGAGATGGCCTCCATTGGGCATCGCCTGCGCAGCATTGTGGACGATATTGAGGAAGACCTGCCTGAGGCCATCGGGGCTTCCCATCACATCTGGAACAGGAGGCAATCTGATCTCCACTTCTATGTGGCGCCTCTTGAGGAGATCGTCCGCAAGAGAGAGAACTTGCCTGATGATATCCGGGAGACTGGATGGACGCATGGACCAGTCGCCCTTTCTGCCGAATTCCAGGAGGTTCGCAATGATTCGCGTGGCCCGTTCTACGTTGCTCTCGATCGTGGTCAATGCCCTATGCACTTCCGGGTCATCGCTATTGACGCGCGACTTGATGGCGTACTCTGCTGCGAGAATTGTCCCGAGTGGGTTCCGCAGCTCGTGCGCCACTCCCGCAGCCAGCTGGCCCAGGCTTGCCATCTTTTCCGCCTGCTGCAGCCGCTCCTCAGTAGCGAGTTCTTTGGTCATGATCTTGCCATAGCAGAATGCCTGGCTGGGGGCTGACTGAATCAGGCCCTGGTCTGCGTGGTCTTCGCGAATTGGGTACGCCCACACGTGGACCCGCTCATCTCGGAACGTGCGGGTGGCGAATGCAGTATCACCAGCCTCGAATACCCGTGCTGCAGGGCATCCAGTGCATGGCCTATCACTGCCAGCCAACACTCTGTAGCATTTCCTGCCTACCAGATCGCGGCGTCGGCAGTGGAAGAAGGAGGCAGAGAATCTGTTGGCTCGAACTACCTTGAGGTTCCGGTCGACCACAAACATGAAGTCCGACACAGCGTCGAACATCATCTCTAGTTCATGTCGTGACTCCTCCAGCTCGCGCGTACGGGCGCTCACGAGGCTGGCGAGGTGGTCGTTGTAGGAACGCATATCCCGCTCGAGCTCTTTGTAGGTGTGAATATCCTTCGTGACGCCTACGATGGCCGAGACTCTGCCATCGGCGCCACGAATCATCGAGACTGACAGCAGCACAGGTATTGCTGCGCCGTCTTTTGTGATATTGACCGCTTCGCCTGTCCACAGGTCGTCGACATCTCCAGGCGACAGGATCGTCTCCTGTAGGCGACGGATCTCATCTGGGTTGCAGAAGATGTCAATCGTCTTTCCCACCAGCTCGTCCACGCGATACTGGTGCATAGCAGCCTGCGCCTGGTTCACGTAGATGATGCGCAGGTTAGGATCGATTATGGTGATCCCGCCGGCTGCCTTGTCGAGGGCGGTGGCGAGGAAGCTGAGTCTCCCTTCTTGGATTGCCTGCTCAGTGATGTCGCGCAGTGATATGATCACCTGACCGGTTGGGCTCCCGCTTCCGTCGCATATGTGCGTCTGCGTCGCTTCCAGATGAACCGCGCCCACACCTTCGGCCGTGCCTGCGCCGGCCCGGGTGAACTGCACAACAGGCAGGATCTCGGCGGCGGCCAGCTCAGGGCAAAGGTCAGTGAGGAGGGAACCGGCAGGAAGCTGTACGCCTAGCATTGCCTCGGCGCTCGGATTGACATCGACTACCGTGCCGAGCTGATCGAGTACGATCAGTCCGATGCAGTTGATGGCATGCAGTATGGAACCGGATCCGGAAGCCATGAGGTTACCCTCCTTGCAGGGCGCGGACAATTCCCCGGGATTGGGTGGCTCTGGGGACATTATACCAGACGGAAAGAGATGAAGCGGCACATGGGGAATGAGGGAGAGACATTCCCACTGCTGCGTGGCGCGCCCATATGGAAGGTGGCAGCCTGCCAATGGCGAAATCATGAGTCCGGATGCTTGCGTCGCAAGCATCTTGAGGAGGAGCGCAATTAATGTCGCGGCCGCTGGTTCCAGTAACAGGCGAAATGTCTGATCGATGCGTCTTGCAGAGTCAGGATCTTTTCGAAATGAGGGACACGATACAGCAGATTGTTGACGCTGTGGCTGCGGCCATGAGCGTCGATGTCACGGTGGCTGATTCGTCGCTTCTCCGAGTGGCTGGGACTGGCCCGTTTGCGGATTGTCTTAGCGCGAGAGTGCCGCGGGGATCAGCTTTCCAGAAGGCGCTAACATGCGGAGAGACTGTGCTCGTGGATAACCCCAGGGACATCGAGGCGTGCGTATCCTGTGAGGGCCGCGCGGATTGCCGTGAGACTTTCCAGATCTGCACCCCCATAAGACTGGGCGGGTTATGCATCGGAGTCCTCGCGATCGTGGCTTTCACAACAGAGCAGCGAGATCGCCTCATGGAGAGGCAGCCATCATATGTATCATTCCTGGAGAGGATGGCTGAGCTCGTCGCCAGCAAGGCGGCTGAGGCAGCGCTAATACGCAGCATAGAGGCTCGAACCAGCGAACTCGAGGCCGTTATCGACAGCATTCAGCAGGGTGTGGTATGCGTGGACCAGGACTGCCGCATCAGGCACATAAACACGCGCGCATCCAGCATGCTTGAGATTCCTCCCGGAACCCGGCTTATCAACATGGATATGCGGCTCATCTGGCCTTCGGCGCTTCTGTGTTCCTGCATGACACAGGGCAGCAATAAGCTGAATGCGGAAGAGACGTATCGAACTCCAGGCGGGAGGCTGGTGAGATTCCTATCTTCGGTTCAGGTCCTGCGGTACGGCGACCTGATCACCGGTGGAGTATGCACTTTCAGTGATCTGGAGAGCACACATAAGAGCGCCTTTAGGGCCATGGAGAAGGGCACAGACTTCACCTTCAGCGACATCATCGGCGGCAGCAATGCGCTTGCCGATGTGAAGAGGATGGCTGAAGAGGCAGCTAGGTACGATTCGAGCATCCTTCTCATAGGTGAGACTGGGACCGGAAAGGAGCTCTTCGCGAGGGCCATCCACAACGCAAGCCACCGGCGCGAGTCACCATTCGTGGGTGTGAACTGCGCAGCGATACCAGAATCCCTCCTGGAAAGCGAACTGTTCGGTTACGAACCCGGCGCGTTCACCGGGGCCAGCAAGAACGGCAAGCCCGGCAAGTTCGAGCTTGCCGACCACGGTACGCTGTTTCTCGACGAGATAGGGGATATGCCCCTCTTTCTGCAGGCGAAACTGCTCAGGGTGATCCAGAACATGGAGATAACCCGAGTGGGAGGCGTGTACTCAAAGAGAGTCGACGTTAGAATAGTGTCAGCAACCAATCAAGACCTCAACGCATTCATCGCACAGGGCAGGTTCCGGCCTGATCTGTACTATCGGCTCAATG
Source organism: Clostridia bacterium (assembly GCA_034926675.1). NCBI lineage: Bacteria > Bacillati > Bacillota > Clostridia > Clostridia bacterium. The sequence goes on from JAYFQW010000070.1 coordinate 24,486, forward strand.
TAGTTCCAATCCGCCTGCCGGCGCTCCGGGAGCGCCGCGAGGACATCTCTGTTCTCACCCAGTACTTCGCTGTGCACTACGCAGGGCTGTTCAACAAGGACGTTCGTGGCCTTACGGATGAGGCGTTGGAGGCCCTGCTTGAGTACTCCTGGCCCGGGAATGTGCGCGAGCTGGAGAATGTGATCGAGTTCGCCGTGAATTTCGCTAAGGGGGACAGGATCACAATCGACGATGTGCGCCCTCGACTGCCCGAGATGCGGGAAAGATGCAGCGCTGGGCTTGATCTCAAGACTGCACTCGATCAGTGCGCTCTGAAGCTCGTTGAAGAGCGGCTTGCGGTGTATGGGAGAGACGCAGCGGGCAAGGAAAGGGCAGCTGGTGAACTCGGCATAAGCCGGGCGACTCTATATCGGATCTTGTCGCAAAGATGAGACTGGCGTCTCAAATGTGATACCGCGTGCCCTCGTTATGGGGCTTAGTGCGAACCGGGGCGGGGTTGCCAGAACGGAAAAACCCGATATGAGCTGGGCGTTGCCCGAGGCAAGCCATGCACGAGTGATGTGTGCCCATGTGGCACGGTTCTTGCGAGAGCTATTGGCAAATGGATCTTGCAAGGACTGATCGCATGAATCTCGAGAAAGTCGTTTCGCTGCTCCAGAGGGAGTTCGTGCCGGCTGTGGGCTGCACCGAGCCGGTTGCCATAGCGCTCACCTGCGCGAATGCCTATCACGCTGTTGGAGGTCGCCTCGTCAGGCTTGAACTCGAACTAAGCTCCAACGTATTCAAGAACGCCAGGGCAGTTGGGATTCCGGGCACGGAAGACACTGGCATTGAGATATCTGCTCTTCTCGGAGTAGTGCTCGACGCTCCCGACGATGGCCTTGAGATCTTCTCTTCCATGACTCCAGCTGCCGCTGCTGCTGCACGCAAGCTTCGGGAGGCCGCCGTCGTCCGCGTGGTGGTGGACTCAGAGCGGCGTGGCCTGTACGTGCGGGCGCGCGTCACAACCGACTGCGGATCTGCTGCCGCAGTCGCCATCGATCGGCACACCTGCATTCGCATTGTGGAGATGAACGGAGAGGCAGTTCCTGAAGGCGAATCCGCCAGTGGGGCGGAAAGCGCCAACGTGCGCCTGAGGAGCATGGGCACATTCGATGAGCTGGTGGAGTGCGTCATGCAGGCGCCAACAGGCGTGTTCGATTTCCTTGTCGACCGCGCCAAGGCCAACCTCGACATGGCCGAGATAGGCCTGGATTCCCATCATGGCTACGGGGAGCGCGTCCTTCCTGCGCCAGGGCCGAACCTGCCAGCCGACTACGCAGCAGCGGCTTGCCTTGCCCGAATGGAAGGCGCACAGCAGCCAGTTTGCACTTGCGCTGGAAGCGGCAATGTGGGAATATCCGCGACCGTTCCACTGCTGGTCGATGGACGCACAATCGGGGCGAGCCGCGATATGATGGCTCGAGGCTTGGCCCTCAGCCTGGCCATCACTGTTTATATCAAGGAACACCTGGGGCTTCTCTCGCCTGTGTGTGGATGCGCGGTGGCGGCCGGGGCTGGCGCCGCAGCTGGAATGGCCTACATGCGGGGAGGCAATGCGCATACCGTGGCTGACTCGGCCTCTAGTGTGCTTGCGACACTCGCTGGCATGCTGTGCGACGGGGGCAAGGCAGGATGCGCGCTGAAGGTCTGGACGAGCGCGAGCACTGCGGGCGAGGCCGCGACGCTGGCCCTATTGGGCAGCACCGTGCCTGCAGGAAACGGGATCGTGGGCAGCTCTGTGGATGAGACCATCCTCGCCCTGGCCGAGGTGGCCAATCAAGGAATGGCGGAACTAGACCGAGTGCTTGTCGACATGATGCGGGCAAAGTACGGCTGCGCGTAGGGCGGCAGTACTACTCATATCTCACAAGGAGGATGAAGCACCAATGAAGCGTAACATCACAAGACTGATCGCCTGTTGTATGCTGATCGCGATGTTGGCGGGAAGCCCGGTATCGGCGGCCATGAGATTCGTGACCATATCCACAGGCCCCGTGGGCGGCGAGTGGTATGTACTCGGGGGCATTCTCTCAGAGCTGCTTAAGGAGCCACTTGCGGGCATCAAGGTGACAGCCACCACCGGCGGGTCGGTTGCGAACCTCAGCACAGTCGCGAGCGGCAAGTCCGACATCGCCACCACCCAGGACCAGTTGCTGTTCGAAGCGCGCAACGGGACTGGTGATTTTGCGGGCCAGGGTTCATATGACAACGTAATGGGCCTCGCCTACCTGGGCGACATCTACATGAGTGTGTTTCTCGTGAGGGAGGACATGCAGATCAACTCCCTAGATGATATCAAGACCAAGAAACTGCCCATCAAGATTCTCACTGCTCCGACAGGGTCGTCGCCATCAAAGGCTGCAGAACGGATGCTTGCCGAGTACGGAGTTACGCCCGAGTCCCTGAAGTCGTGGGGCGGAAGCATAAACTATGTCTCATACTCCGATGCTAGCTCGCTAATAAGCGACGGCCACGCGGACGCATACTGCGGACCGATCATGCCTGCCATAGTGGAGCTTAGTGTGTCGCGGAAGGTGAAGATGCTTCCCGTTAAGCTACAAGTGCTGGATCAGATGACAGGCAAGTACAAGTATGGCCGATCTGTGATCCCCAAGAACGCCTACTACTTCGTCAAGGCTGACACTCCGGTGATGACCGAGTCTCCCATCCTGATCGTTCGGGCTGACCTTCCAGAAGATATCGTGTATACGATAACCAAGGCTATCTGCACTAACCCCGAACGTATTCGGGAGTCTGGGAAGACTTACGCTGGCTTCGCTCCCAGAATCACGGCAAACATCGCTGGCGGACCAATTCACCCTGGGGCACTTCGCTATTACAAGGAGCAGGGCTGGATGAAGTAGTGGAATGGCGCGGGCGCGAGGCTGGGGTGGGGAAGCGGCAAGCGTGAGCCCGCTTTTCCGCCCCGCCGAGTGCGGAGAGGAGGGACCAGATCGTGGATGACAATAGGGCGCTAAAGTACACAGTTATAGCACTGTCGGTTGCATTCGCCGCATTCCACCTATATACTGCAGCTTTCGGATCGTACGCTGCTCATCTTCAGCGCAGTGTGCACCTGGCATTTGCAGTGGTCCTCGGATTCCTGGTTTATCCTGCGTCGAAAGACGGCAAGGTTAGGTGGTACGACATCATCCTCGCGGCCCTTGCCGCGGTCTCTTTTGGGTACATCGCCTTCAAGTACGAGGAGATTGCGCTCAGGCAGAGCCTGGTTACGCCCTTGTCAAGTCTAGATATCGTCATGGGCATACTCGTCATTGTACTTTTGCTGGAGATCACAAGACGATCAGTAGGGCTGGTGCTGAGCATCGTAGCTGTCGTATTCGCAGCGTACGTGCTGGCTGGTCCGTACCTTCCGGACCTCATTGCACACAGAGGATTCTCTCTGGTCGACCTCATCGATTACCAGGTGTTCGGTTTGGATGGCATATACTCCATACCCATGAGCACATCAGCTACGTACATCGTTCTGTTTATCATCCTTGGCACTCTGATGGAGTTCAACAAGACCGGCGATGTCATGATGGATATCGGGAAGGCTCTTGCCGGACGGTACAGAGGCGGCTCGGCAAAGGTCGCATGCGTGTCGTCAGCCCTGTTTGGATCGATATCCGGAAGCGCTGCGGCGAACGTGTACGCCACAGGCACTTTCACGATCCCAATGATGAAGAAGATCGGGTATTCGCCTGCGTTCGCTGGGGCAGTGGAGGCAGTGGCATCCACCGGAGGCCAGTTGATGCCGCCAGTGATGGGAGCATCGGCGTTCCTCATGGCGGAGCTGCTTGGAGTACCGTACATTCAAATCTGCAAGATCGCGCTAATTCCGGCGCTCTTGTACTACAGTGCGCTCTTCTTCGTGCTCGACTTCGAGGCCGCCAAGCTAGGAATAAAAGGTATGGATAAGGACGAGCTTCCCACATGGCGTTGCATACTCCCGAGAGCGTACCTGCTTCTCCCGCTGGTGTTCCTGATTGTGGTGCTGATGAACGGGTTCACACCGTTCCGGGCTGCATTTCTCGGCATCATCGCCACTATCGTGCTTAGCTTCTTCAGTAAGGAGACTCGGTTCACTCTCAGCTCATTTACGCAGGCTCTAGCGGTTTCAGCCAAGCGGACGGTGATGATCGCTGCAGCGTGCGGAGCGGCGGGTATTGTGATAGGAGCGATAACCCTCACAGGATTCGGGCTTTCCCTATCGAGCATCATCATCTCTCTGTCGCGTGGCAGCCAGATACTGGCTCTTCTTCTCGTCATGCTCTCAGCCATTGTGATGGGAATGGGAACTCCGACGACAGTCGCATACATCGTCGTATCAACCATGGCGGTGCCAGTGATGAAGAACCTGGGCTACCCGACCATGGCTTCCCACATGTTCGTGTTCTACTACGCAGTTCTCTCTATGATTACCCCGCCGGTGGCTCTTGCCGCATACGCTGCGGCTGACATTGCAAAGGAAGACTCCATGAAGATCGGGTTCACAGCCATGAAGATAGGGCTCATCACGTTCACAATCCCATTCGCGTTTCTTTTCGACCCTCCGCTGCTGATGCAGGGAGTATGGTGGGAGATTGCCCTGAGGTTTGCTACGACGCTGGTGGGAGCAGTGGCGTTCGCCGGCGCCGCCACCGGATGGTTTGGGAAGAAGCTGGGATGGTTGCACCGGGCGCTATTCTTCGTGGCATTTGGCCTCGTAATAGCTCCAGGATGGACGACGACGATCATTGGACTTGCGCTCACAGCTGCGCTTTGGCTCGTTCAGCACTACTTGAACTTGCGCGGCGTTGGTGAGAGTCCAACTGCATAAGGAGGATATACCAGTGACTAAGTGCAAGGACAAACTAGTAAGGCCCGTGGGTTCGTGGGTCGCGGTGATAACGCCATTCACAGCTGATGACCGCGTTGACATGGAGGGATTCCGCAAGTTAGTCGACTTCCACGTTGGCAACGGAAGTGATGGACTGATCTTCCTAGGCTCCACAGGCGAAGCCACCTCGCTATCCATTGACGAGAAGCGCGAAATAGTGGCCTCCATGGCTCCTTACTGCCAGGGCAAGATACCTGCATTCTTCGGTGTCACGTGCCCCACGACGCGCGACACCGTGAAGCTGGCTGAGTACGCCGAGGACAATGGCGCAGACGGCGTCATGATGGTGGTTCCGCCTTATATCTCGCCTCCGCAGGAAGCAATCTATGAGTACTTTGCTACAGTAGCCAGATCCGTATCAATCGGCGTTGCGCTTTACAACAACCCGAGCAGGGTCATTGTCAACATCGATCCAGAGACGGTTGTGCGTCTGTCTGAGATGCCCAACATCGTGGCCGACAAGGAGGCCATGGGCAACGTCAGTCAGCTCGCTGAGGTGATGAACGGGACCAAGGGCAGGATGAATCTTCTCTGTTGTGATTTTCCCAAGTACTCTATCATCATACCTACCCTGGCATTGGGAGGGCACGGGACTGCGAACGTATCTGGGAATATCATTCCCCGAGAGATGGCAGAGATGTCGCGTCCTTGGAGCTCATGGGATGACATAGGACGCACACGCAGGTTGTTCACTCAGTATACGCCTATCATGAAGGCCTGCTACTCGGTTACGAATCCAGTGTCCGTGAAGGCCGCCATGGAGATACTAGGTCTCCCCGCTGGCAAGCCGCGGCTTCCCCTCCTTCCCATGCATGGAGAGAAGCTCGAGGCTCTGAGGCAGCTTCTTGACGGATTCCAGCTCCGTGAGGAATACGGACTATAGTGCCAATAGGCTGCAACAAGGAGGCGTAGTGATGTCGGAACAGAGATCACTTCACGGCCCAGAGCTGATGGTTCTGAGGCTTAACGCTGGTGAGGATCTATTCTCTGAGCTGAGGTCGTTCGTAATCGACGGAGACTGGAAAGAGGTAGTGATCATGGGCGCCGCGGGCTCCTTCGACAAGGCCGTGGTGTGCTACCCCAAGGGGGCCACCCTGCCTCCGGTAGTAGAGCGGAAAGAGCTAGATGGCGTGTTCGAGATATCATCGCTTTCGGGGAACGCACGTCGTCTTAATGACGGGAGTGTCCATGTCCATATTCACGGCTCGTTCGCGGAGAATGGCGTCAGGGTGTATGGAGGCGCCATTGGAGAAGGCGCCAGGATATTCAAAATGGCGGATCTGTTCCTACTGGGAACGCGATAGCACCGGTCAATTCGGGAGGTCGCACTGTGAAGGCTGAGATCAGGAATGTTGATGGCCTTACGATGATGGGGAGAGCCGACAGCAACCACTGGGTGGTCATGGACGCCAGTGAAGATCACAATGGCGCAGGGGCTGGCGCAACTCCGATGGAGTTTGTCCTGATGGCGCTCGGAGGGTGCCTTGCCATGACAGTCAAGTCACTGCTCAGCAAGAAGAGGCTCGACGTCGGACAGATGACCGTGGAACTCGACGCACAGACCGCGGGTGAGAATCCGCATGTGTTCACAAGCGTGGATGTGCTGCTCCGCTTTCGCGGCGGGCAACTCACTGGCGACGATGTGGCTTGGGCAGTGGATCTTGCACGCAAGAAGTACTGCCCGGTAGACGCCATGATCGAGCGGACTGCCCAGGTGAACTGCTCTTGGGATGTGGAGGTCTAGCAGGGTCAACCAGTGGCCCGCGACGGGCACAACGCACGTAGCTGGACATAAAGGAAAGGGCGGCGCGGTGGCGCCGCCCTTCGCCTTGTTCCTGTGGTTGTTCGGGCGAGCGGTCGCGGGCGGCGGGGCAGGATTCTCATTTTTGAGCGAAAGAGCGGGTGGAGATTCTCATCCGTGAGGATTTTCCGGCGGCTTGCGCTCAAAAATGGGAAACTCCGCCTGGCCCGAGGGCGCGCGCGATCGGGATGCCATTGAGGCGCGACTGAATGCAGCCATGGATCGCCAGCGCAAGGATGCCCGCGGCGGGCACAACGCGCGTAGCTGGGCGTAAAGGAAAGGCGGCACGGCGGCGCCGCCTACCTCGTATGGTCTCGTGGTTGTCCGGGCGAGCGGTCGCGGGCGGCGAGGCAGGATTCTCATTTTTGAGCGAAAGGACAGGTGGAGATTCTCATCCGTGAGGATTTTCCGGCGGTTCGCGCTCAAAAATGGGAAACTCCGCCTCGCCCGAGGGCGCGCGCGATCGGGATGCCATCGAGGCAGGACTGAATGCAGCCATGGATCGCCAGTGCAAGGATGCCCGCGGCGGGCACGACGCGCGTAGCTGGGCGTAAAGGAAAGGGCGGCGCGGTGGCGCCGCCTACCTCGTATGGTCTCGTGGTTGTCCGGGCGAGCGGTCGCGGGCGGCGGGGCAGGATTCTCATTTTTGGGTGAAACGGCGGGTGCAGATTCTCATTCGTGAGGATTTTCCGGCGGTTCGCGCTCAAAAATGGGAAACTCCGCCTCGCCCGAGGGCGCGCGCGATCGGGATGCCATTGAGGCGCGACTGAATGCAGCCATGGATCGCCAGTGCAAGGATGCCTGCGGCGGGCACGACGCGCGTAGCTGGATGTGGAGGATACCCTTCGAGGATCGCGGGAATCAACGACGCAAGGTGCGCATTGGCGGCCGCAAATCGGAGTATGGGGCCCCATCCGGCAGTTAGGGTCACGGATGCGACGGAAATCTCCACGCTGCGTCTGATAGCTATCTGTAAGACCATTTGCATAAACATGCACAGTCAAAGTATAATCATTGATATTGCCCCAGATGATCTGAGGAGGCTATTCATATGTTGTCTTCCGCTGGCAAAGTCAAGAAAGTGGTGCTGGCCTATTCTGGAGGATTGGATACATCGGTAGCTATCAAGTGGTTGCAGGAAAGCTACGGAGCTGAAGTTTTGGCGCTGGCCGTGGATGTTGGAGCCAAGAAGGACTTGGATGTGATACAGAAGAAGGCATTGGCTGTAGGAGCAGTCAAATCCCTCGTGGCCGATGCTCGGAAGTCCTTTGTGCTGGACTATGTATACCCGTGCTTGAAGGCAAACGCCATGTACGAAGGGAAGTACCCCCTGACTGCCGCGATTTCCCGCCCTCTGATCTCCAAACTTCTCGTGGAGATGGCTCATCAGGAGTGCGCCGACGCTGTCGCCCATGGGTGCACTGGCAAGGGCAATGACCAGGTCAGGTTCGACGTGTCGATCCAGGCGCTCGATCCGTCGCTCGCCATCATTGCGCCGGTGCGCGAGTGGCCTATGTCGCGCGAGAAGGAGATCGAGTACGCAGAGGCCAACAACATCCCGGTTCCAGTCACAGTGAAGAGCCCCTACAGTGTGGACGAGAATCTCTGGGGACGCAGTGCAGAGTGCGGCGTTCTCGAAGACCCGTGGGTTGAACCGCCGGCCGACGCATACGCCATGACCACCGATCCCAGCCAGGCGCCTGATGAGCCCGAATACCTGGACATCGATTTCGAACATGGCGTTCCCGTGCGCATAGATGGCGAGGCCATGGACCCGGTGGACATGATCGAGGCTCTGAACGTCACTGCAGGCAGGCATGGCGTTGGCCGCCTTGACATGGTCGAGAACCGGCTGGTTGGGATAAAGTCGAGAGAGATCTACGAAGCGCCTGCGGCCACAGTGCTGATCGCGGCGCACCAGGATCTCGAGACCCTCACCATGCCCAGGGAGACACTCCACTTCAAGAAACTCGTCGAGCAGAAATACTCGGAGGTTGTGTATTTCGGCCTATGGTATTCGCCGCTCCGCGATTCGCTGGATGCTTTCATTGATAGCACACAGAAATCCGTCAGCGGGACTGTCAAGGTGAAGCTATACAGGGGAACATGTACTGTGGTCGGGCGCCGCTCTCCTCATTCCTTATATGATTATTCATTGGCCACCTACGACAAGGGCGACCGATTCGACCATTCCGCAGCGGTAGGATTCATCAATGTCTGGGGTCTCCCCACGAAGGTGGCACGCCAGGCCGAGAGAAGAACGGCCTCGGGGACGTGCACTACGAACAACGGCGTCGGGGGGAGCGCCGAATGAAGCTCTGGCAGGGCAGAACGGATGGACGCGTTGACGAGTTGGTCAACACGCTGACCACATCCCTGCCGTTCGATGTTCGTCTGTTTCGAGAGGATATCGAGGGCAGCATCGCGCATGCCCGGATGCTTGGGTTCACTGAGATAATCCGCCCCGAGGAATCATCGGAAATCATCGCTGGCCTAGAGTGCATCCTTGCCCAGATGGAGAATGGGTCGTTTGAGTTTGAGCAAGACGATGAGGACATCCATACGGCCGTGGAGCGGGCGCTGATTGCCGCCATCGGCGAGGCTGGCAAGAAACTACACACCGGCCGAAGCCGGAACGACCAGGTTGCGCTGGACATGCGCCTATGGTGTTTGCGCCGGATTGCCGCGATCCAGGATTCCATAAAGAAACTTCAGACCGTGCTTGTGGATCTCTCCGGGCAGCACGTGACTACGATTATGCCAGGCTACACTCACCTGCAGCACGCACAACCTGTAACGCTGGGGCATCATCTCATGGCTTACTTTTGGATGCTCCAGCGAGACTGGACGCGTTTGGCTGACTGCCGATTCCGCACCGACGTAATGCCGCTCGGCGTCGGCGCGCTGGCCGGCACTGCCTACCCACTTGACAGAGAGTTCGTCAAACGGGAACTAGGCTTCTTCCGCATCAGCGAGAACAGCCTCGATACCGTGGCGGACCGGGATTTCGTCATCGAGCTAGTGTCTGCATGCACTCTCATCATGACCCATCTCTCGCGCCTCTGTGAGGAACTCGTGCTGTGGTCGACATGGGAGTTCAGATTCGTCGAGCTAGAGGATGAGTACACGACAGGTTCCAGTATGATGCCTCAGAAGAAGAACCCCGATGCGGCCGAGTTGATCCGGGGGAAAACCGGCCGAGTCACGGGCGACCTCATGTCGCTTCTTATGACTATGAAAGCATTGCCGCTCGCATACAACCGAGACATGCAGGAGGACAAGGAAAGGCTATTCGACGCCTCCGATACTGTGCTAGCTTCACTCGGAGTCATGTCCTCAATGCTTGCCACCGCCCACTTCAGAGGTGAAAGAATGGCAAGAGCGGCGTCTGCCGGTTACACTCTGGCCACCGATGTCGCGGATTTTCTAGTGGGGAAGGGCATGCCATTCCGCGATGCTCATCACCTGGTCGGGCAGATCGTCCGCGATTGTGCTGCACAGGGCATTGAGCTGGAGGAGCTCACCGTCGAAGAGTGGTCCGGCTACTCCCCGCTTCTCGACTCGGCCATCACCGGAGTGCTGAACGCAGATCACGCCGTTGCTCGCAGATGTGTGCCTGGCGGTCCTGCGCCCGAGGAAGTGATGGATCAGATTGCCTGCGCAAGGGCCATCCTGTCGGCCCGCCCCTGCTTTCTTGTCTCCAAAGGGATATCCTCGATGATTGCCTCGAGGGTCACGTGGCCCCGCCCATAAGTTAGCGGCGTTCCATCGCCATTCTCCTGGATATCAGCTCGTCCGGGCGTTCGCCCTGGAACTATCCCTCATAATACGCGATGAGCCAGTATCGGCTCTCGATGTGTCAGTCCAGGCGCAGGCACTCAAGGCATTTGAGGATCTGCGCCTGGACTGACATATCTCTTCATCTGCATAAGTCGGAGCCAACCATGCCCTCCTCGGGCTTCACCCATGAGATCGGATACGCGCTTTTCGAGTACAAATAGTCTCTTCCGAAGAAGGAGTCTGCATGGGAGCGTAGAATATCCAGTGGCCGGCACAATTGTGCCGCACAAACGTGCAAATGCTAGCATAGGCTTGCTGTGGGAGTGTGCCTTATGGGTTTCGACAAGCGCCTGCTCTATGAAGTGGCCCGTCGCTATTACGAACTGGCCATAACCCAAGAAGAGATAGCTCTCAGCCTTGGCATATCTCGTAGCCAGGTGTCGAGAGCCATCAAGCAGGCGCGCGACGAGGGAATGGTGATCATAAAGGTTATCGGGCCTGGCCTCGATTTCACCGACATCCAGGCAGAGATGTGCGCACGGTTTGGACTCCGCGAGGCCGTTGTTGTATCTGGCGAGGGTGGGCCATCTCAGCTGCTCACGCAGAACCTGGGCGTGGCGGGCGCAAGATATGTGGTCGAGTCTTTGGAGCCTGGAACCGTCATAGGTGTGTCATGGGGCGCGACTCTGCGGGAGTTGGCGGTGGCGCTTGTCGATGCCAGGGGCGCCGCCCGGGATGTCGTCGTCATTCCGCTGCTTGGAGGGCTTGGTCAGGCGAGTGCGGACCTCCAGGTGAACGATATCGCCTCCCGAGTAGCAAGCGCGCTCGGAGGGACGCATCACTACCTTCACGCACCATCCTTCGTCGATACGCCCGAGGCCCGGGCTACGATCATGGCTGACAGCAATATCAAAACAGTAGCCGACATGTGGGCCACCGTGGACATGGCGGTGGTTGGAATCGGATGCCTCATCCGTCCATCCACCCTCATTGAAGAAGGCGGATTCCCCGAAAGCGACCTAGAGCTGCTCGAGCGCAAGGGAACAGTGGGAGACATGTGCATGAGGTTCTTCAACAGCAAAGGGGAACCTGTCGATACATCGCTGGATGAGCGGATCATCGGAGTCGGTCTCGAGCAACTCAGGCGGATCAAGTGCGTGGTGGCAGTATCAGGAGGTGTTAATAAGGCGCGTGCGATCCTCGGAGCACTAAGAACAGGTGTAGTGGATGTGCTCGTAACTGATGACATCACCGCTCGTAAGGTGTTGGATGCAGCGCAGCAGGGGCAGTAGGCTCAGCAGGGACAAGTAGGCTCAGTGGCCGCAGCAGGCGCCGGACACAGGTCCCGGCGAACTATCATCTCCATAAGGTCATCTCTACAAGAGGAGGAACGAAATATGCCGCTCGGACAGGGCGCCTTAGGATTAGGCGTATCGTATGCACTAGCCCTTGGTTACTTGGTGCTCATGTGGTTTTTCGGGAGCATTCTCACGAAGCAGTATCCTACTGAGCAGAAAGTTGCCTGGGACACGCGGACAATCGCCCGCGTGACTATTCTAGCTGCTGTATCAGGCGCAGGGGCAATGATCAAGATCCCGGGTCCCGCCACCACAATTGCGTTGGATGCAGCTGCAGGCTATTTCGCGGCTGCGTTTTTCGGATGGCCCGTTGGAGCTACTGTGGCCGCCATTGGATGCTTCCTTGCCAACGCCCTAGGAGGCTTTGCAAGCTGGCTTCCAATGGTAGTTGTGTACATTTCCGGAATGGCGCTCACAGTCACCCTGGCAGTGTTTGTTGCGAAGAAGGTCAATATCGTAGCTGCCATCGTGGTGGGCACTATAGTGAACACCCTGACATGCCTCGGCCCATGGGCCATTATGGTCGGGCCGACACTCATGATTGCCCTCTTGCCTTCACAGATAATTGGATCTGCCGTGAACGCAATAGTGGGGTTGACTGTGGCTGTGGCGCTCAAGGGCGCCCAGAACCGTAAGAGGCCCGAGTCGGTCGACTGACAAGCCCCTAGAAGAACCCAGCGAAGATCAAGGCGAGAGGTGTTCCATTTGGCCGCTACGATCATCTCACTCAAGGATGTCGCGTTCAACTACAAAGGATTCAAACGCCATGCTCTCGACGGCGTCTCAATCGATGTGAAACAGGGTGAATGCGTGGCTATCCTCGGTCCTACCGGCGCCGGGAAGAGCACGCTTGCATGTGTTCTGAACGGTACGGCGCCCTTGTTCGCGGAGGGCAACCTCACCGGCGAAGTGAGCGTCGACGGCATGGTTCCGTCACAGGTGGGCACCGCCAGAATGGCCTCAAGGGTCGGGCTGGTCTTTGGCGACCCCGATGCTCAGCTCTTTGGGATGACTGTTGAGGAGGATGTGGCTTTCGGGCCGTCCAACCTCGGCCTGGACTATGAAAGCATAATGGACAGAGTGAGCGCGTCCGTATCTGAGATGCGCCTCACCGGCCTGGAGAAGCGTGCTCCGCACAGGCTATCGGGCGGGCAGAAACAGGCAACGGCGATCGCTGGAGTATACGCGATGCTTCCGAAGATCATGGTCCTTGATGAACCCACGTCGATGCTCGATCCGGAGGGAAAGGCCAGAGTATTCGGGATTGTACAGAAGCTCAAGGAAGCACTCGGCGTAACTGTAGTTCTGATAGAGCAGGAGGTCGACGACATCCTGCAGTTGGCGGACAGGGTATTCGTTATGAGATCGGGCAAGTTCGCACTGTCGGGAAGCCCGCGCGAGGTTTTCAGCAGAGTCGACGAACTGAGGGCGGCTGGAGTCCGTGTTCCTCAGATGGTCGAGTTCGGCGGCCTGATTGGCGCCAAGGAGACGCCCTTCACTCTGGATGAGGCCGTGTCTACGGTGAGAAGGGGCGCCTGGACCGGCAGGGCCGTCGGCGCGCATGGCGTGAGACCACACGAGTCTGCCGCGCCACACGAGTCTGCTGCGCCTTCCGAGTCTGCTGCGCCTTCCGAGTCTGCCGCGCGTGCGGAGCCGTCCGGGCCCGCGGCGCCTGCCGCGCGTGGCGCGTCTGCCAAACCAGACAAGTCGGATGCCTTGGAAACCCCTGCCGTCCAGGCGATCGACGTTCAGTATAAGTATCCCATGGGCGCTGTTGCTCTCACTGGCGTTAATCTTGTAATTAGCCAGGGCGACTTCGTGGCCATTGTGGGGCAAAACGGAGCCGGAAAAACCACCCTCACCCGGCACTTCAACGGACTGCTCAAGCCCACCGCGGGTGATGTGCGCGTCTTCGGCAGGTCGTCGCGGGAGATGCACACGACTGAGCTGTGCCGAGTCGTGGGATACGTGTTCCAGAACCCAGATGAGCAGCTCTTCTGTACCAGCGTGGAAGAGGAGCTGAGATTCGGCCCTGGCAACATCGGGCTGGACCAGAAGGATACTGATCAATCGGTTGAGGAGATTCTGGCTGACATCGGCCTCGCGAAGTACAGGGATGTATGGCCAAAATACCTCACCAAGGGCGAAAGGCAGAGGCTTGCGCTTGCGTCGGTCGTGGCCATGAATCCGAAAGTCCTGATAGTAGATGAGCCCACAACCGGCCTCGACTGGGTTGAGTCTATTCAGATACTCGATTATCTCAGCAGACTGCGCACGGAACGCGGAAAGACGGTAATCATCATCACCCATGACATGAACGTGGTGAGCCTCTACGCGAGGAGAGTCGTCGTGATGGCCAACGGAAAGGTCGTCGGGGATGGCAGCCCCAGGGAAGTGTTCTCTCAGCCAGATCTGATGACACTCGCGTGCCTGAGGCGTCCGCCCATTGCGGATCTTTCGGATGCCCTATGGGGCCAGGTCTTGCTCACGCCTGAGGAGGCCGCGGACAGACTGCTAAGCTCATCGAAAGCGACCGAGAGGTGTGCAGAAAGTGATTGTTGAGTATGAGAGCAAGTCCACGCCGATGCACCGGCTTGACCCCAGGGCCAAGTTCGCATGGATGCTCGCCGCCATTGTCATCAGCGTGATCTGGACTAACCCCATCTACCTGGTTGGGTTGTGCGTGGCGATAATCGGGTTCGGCTTCCTCGCGGAATTCCCGTGGGCCAAGGTGAAAGGAGTGCTCTCCTTCATCCTTGTGATTACCGCAATCATCACCCTTGTTCAGGGCGCCACCTACGTTCCGAAAACCGTGACTATTGCGGACCCGACCAGGGTGCTGTTTCACATCATTCCAGGCTGGATTCCCGGCATCGGCCCTGCGGGCGCAGTTCGAATCGGCGGATTCCTATACGGTATCGGAATGGCGCTCAAAGTGTCTGTAGTCCTCGTAGTAGTGGCCATTTTCGGGTATCTCACGTCGCCATCGGAGATAGTCCAGATAATTGCGCGCGTCCCGTTCGTGCCGTACCAGGTCGGGTTCGTCATGTCCACTGCATGGAAATTCATACCTGTGGTCCAGACTCAGATGCGAACCTTAATGGACGCGCATAGGTCCAGAGGAGTCGATTTCGAACAGGGGACCCTGACTCAGAAGGTCAGGAAGACCTCCAACGTCGTGTTTCCGCTGTTCGCCAATGCCCTATCGATGGCGGACACCATGGCTCTGGCCATGGAATCGAGGGCGTTCGGCTGCAGCAAGAAGTTCACTTTCATCAGACCATACAGAATGACGCTGGCTGACCGGCTTGCACTGTGGGGCTCGATCTTTGCCATGATTGCGAGCATCGTGTGCCTTGCCGTGTGGAAGATGGGGGCGCTGTAGGGTGAAGGGATCCGTGGTTTGCCTTGGCGCCGCAGCAATGGACCTCATATTCCAAGTTGATCGATTTCCGCTGGCAGATGAGATGGTCTTCGCATCGGGCGAACCAGGGCTCTTTCCCGGAGGATCGACTGCGAACATTGCCGCAGGTCTTGCTCGCCTGGGCGTTCGCGCTCGGTTTGTGGGGAAGGTGGGGCCAGATGCGAACGGGGATGCGCTTCGAGCTGCCTTTGAACACGACGGCGTCGACACCAAATGGCTCATGACAGAGGCAGATGGAAGGACGGCGCAGACCATCATAGTGGTCGACCACAGTGGCAACAGGATCATCTACTCGCTGGGCGGCACGGCTTTGCTGGAAACCCCCGACGAGCTGGATAGCGCGATCATGGACGGGGTTGGCCTGCTATATGTGGGCGAAGCCTTTCCCGCTGTGGCCCAGAGGGCGATCTCACAGGCGCGTTCCTGCGGGGCGATAGTGGCATATGGGCCAGGGGGCGCCACGTCGTGGATTGAGCCGGACGTACTGCTCGACCTGCTGGGGAAGGCAGACTATGTGCTTGTCTCCCGTGGTGAACTCAGGGCGATCACCTCCTTCGAAAAGCCCCGCGATGGCGCGATTTGTCTGCTGAATCAGGGCGCAAGGAATGTGGTGGTCACCCTGGGCAGTGCGGGATCAGAGTGCTATGGTGGGGAAGCTCCCCATGATCCCTGGCGCGTGGACGCCTTCCGAGTTCAGCCTGTCGATACTACGGGAGCGGGAGACTCGTTTGCAGCTGGGTTCGCGGCCGGGCTGATCGAAGGTCGTCTGGTGCAGGAATGCCTCGTTCGAGGCAATGCCATGGCTGCCATCGCCATTTCCCGAGTCGGCGCGCGAGAGGCGCTGCCAACCCGCAAGGAGTTGGATGCGTTCCTCGGAACACATCTGGTTGAAGGCGGTGATGGCGTGTGACAGGCGATGCTTGTAAACGCACCCACGGCGTTCGGCCCATCCTCGACCCGGACCGGGTTGCGGGCTGTGTGGCAGGAGTGGCGATCGGCGATGCGATGGGCATGCCAGTGGAGTTCATGACGCGCCAGGAGATACGGGCGATATACGGCAGGCTTGATCGTTTCGTCGCTCCGCGCCCCGACCACATCCACGCTGGGATGGGGGCGGCCAGGATTACCGACGACACAGAGCAGACCCTTGCCATCATCGATGCCCTCGATGAACACGGAACGATAACCCCGGAAATCGCGGCAGGGGCATATCTGAAATGGGCGGACGAATGCGACGCCTTCAGCTCATCAGTGCTCGGTCCAAGCTCCAGGCGAGCCTTGGAGAGGCTCCAGGCCGGGGAGGATCCACGCACTACGGGTTCGTCAGGGGATACCGTGGGCGCCGCCATGCGAGTCGCCCCGATTGGCATCGTGAATGCCGGAGATTTGGAGTCGGCGGCGCAGGAATGCGTCATGTCCTGCCTTCCCACCCACGGCGTGAGCATAGCCATCGGCGGGGCCTGCGCGGTTGCCTGCGCGGTCGCTGCCGCGGTAGTGGCCGGCTCAGTTGATGAGATCATCAGCGCAGCCCTATTCGGTGCGGAATACGGCGAGAGCCGCGGGGTGAAATGGGCCGGGGCAACGGTAGCCGCCCGCATCAGGCTCGCGCTGCGGATTGTGGAGGAGAGCGGCGG
Source organism: Clostridia bacterium (assembly GCA_034926675.1). Lineage (NCBI taxonomy): Bacteria > Bacillati > Bacillota > Clostridia > Clostridia bacterium. The sequence continues at coordinate 41,407 of JAYFQW010000070.1, forward strand.
GGAAACGGAGGCTCTGGATGGCCTCTACAGCATCGTTGGCGTTGGGATGCTTCCCACCGAACTTGTCGCTACTGCCATCGGGATTGTAAGGCTGCACCAGGCCGACTGCTGCAAAGCAACGATCTCGGCCGTGAACATGGGCGGGGATGCCGACACTCTGGCTTCGATAGTCGCAGCGATAACCGGGGGCTTCTCGGGCATTGGGCGGTTCCCCGCAGAGTGGACGACAGCTGTTGAGAGGGTCAACCGTCTGGATTTCCAGCGGCTCGCCGATGTTCTTGTTGCTGTAAGAGAAAGGAGACCCCAACATGACGGGTGTGGATGTTAGGTTACGAAGGATTTTCAGAGATGGCAAGGCAGTCATCTGTCCGCTGGATTATGGCGGGTTCATGGGACCTGTAGCAGGAATAGAGGATCCCGCTTCAGCAGTCGGCAAGGTAGTGGCGGGAGGCGCAGATGCAATTCTTGTGAATCCCGGCCTTGCGAAAAGCGAGTGGAACGCCTACGCGGGGAAGACAGGATTGATCGTCAGGGTGACCGGCGGCGCAACGAAATACAGCCCAAATCCTGGTTTCCACACACTTGTGTGCAGTGTCAGCGAGGCCTGTGCGATCGGCGCCGACGCCGTCTGCGTCATGGTGCTTGTTGGATCAGAACAGGAGCAAGAGATGTTCGAGATAATGGGAGATGTGGTGTCTGATGCCCATGCCCTGGGGATTCCAGTTCTTGCAGAGGTGATACCTTGCGATCCTGACCACAACTTCGACCCAGAGTGGATATCTGTATGCGCGAGAGTTGGGTACGAGCTTGGGGCGGACGTGATAAAGACCTACTTTACGCCCGAGGGTTTTGCGGACATAATCCGGGCTTGTCGAGTGCCGCTCGTGATTGCCGGCGGCCCGAAGGTGGAGGATCCGGATATTGTGGTGGCTCGAGCGATGGCCTGCGGAGCGGCTGGAATAGCGTTCGGCCGTAACGTGTTCCAGGCGCCGAATCCCGAGGCCAAGGTGCGCGAGCTGCGACAGATTGTACACGGGAATCCCGCCGGGGAGGTGCGCTGAGCTTGAAAGCGGCAGTGTACCACGGACCGCGGGACCTGAGGGTCGAGAGCATTGACGATCCTGTACTGCAGCCAGGAGATGCCCTCCTTAAGGTGGGTTTCTGCGGTGTGTGCGGAACAGACGTGAAGACATATCTGCGCGGTCATCACATGTTCCCCCCTCCCTGCGTTCTTGGACACGAGGTTGTGGGCAAGATCGTGGAGATGAAGGAGCCACTTTCGACCACCGACATCAGGGTCGGTGATGTCGTGGCGGTGGCGCCCTATGTGCCATGCTACAGCTGCACCCTGTGCAGTCATGATCGGCACGAGCTGTGCAGACACAAGGATTGGATAGACGGCGCATTCGCAGAGTACGTCAGGGCGCCGGCAGGCGTGCTTCAAAAGGGAACGTGCAAAGTGCCGCCGGGTATGGATCCACGGGTCGCATGCCTCAGCGAACCACTGGCATGTTGTGTGAATGCTGTCACAGATTCGCGAGTTAGCCTGGGCGACACGGTGCTCATCATAGGATCCGGGCCCATGGGCCTGCTCATGCTGGAGCTGTGTAAAGCCGTGGGGGCATCGCGGGTGCTTGTTAGCGAGCCGAACGAGTGGCGGAGATCCGAGGCGGAACAGCGCGGGGCCATTGTCGCCAGTCCCTTGGATTCGGATGTGCCTGCATGGATCCGGGATCACACCGACGGGGAAGGCGCCGACATCGTGTTCATATGCGTAGGCACTGCCGATGCGGTGAAGGTGGGAATGGACTCGGTGAGGCAGGGAGGCCTAGTCAACATCTTCGGAGGGCTTCCCAGCGGCTCGGAACTGGCCATCGACTCAAAGCGTCTGCACTATGACGAGGTAACCCTCACTGGCAGTTTCGGTTTCACACCGTACCACTTCAGAACGGCGCTGGCCATGTTGGCTTCCGGAGGCGTTCATTCCAGCGGCCTGATAACACACGAGTACGCTATAAATGACGCCCGAACGGCCCTGGAGACAGCTGGTTCTGGTGAGGGCCTGAAGATCCTTCTGAAGGTGGACGGCGATGAGTGATGCCGCCTTCGTGGGCATAGACATCGGGACATCCACAGTGAAGGCCGGGATCTGGCGCAACGACGGGGGCTTTCGGGCCGCCTATGGCCCGGCCGAGGTCCTCCGACTCCCCGGCGGTGGCGCCGAGCAGGATCCGCATGTTCTGTGGAATGCGGCGACGGCCTGCCTGAGGCAGGTTTTGTACGGCCAGGACCCGCAGAGCATCAAGGGCATAGGGCTTTCGGGGCATGGGCCGTCTCTTCTCGCAGTCGATAGCAACGGGAAGCCGCTGTGCAACGTGATCACGTGGATGGATGAGAGGCCAGGTCGGGACGTGGCAGCGAGCGATTCCCTTGCCGCTGCCGCCTGTGGCTCGCAGGGCGCTCCATCCGAGAACCATGGGCCGTCGTTCGAAGGGACTGCGCTGTGGATTCTGTCGCACCTAGCTTGCGAGGCAAGTGCGGCGCCCTGCGCACCTGCACCAGCGACCTTTCTGCAGCCCAAGGATTTCATCGGGCTTCGACTAACAGGGGAGGCATGCATCGACTCATCTGCCGCCTCGTGCATGGCGTGGTTTTCGCGTTGCGCCGATGGGTTTCCAAGAGTCGTGGAATCGTGGCAGCCCATAGGGAGAGTGAGCGGCAGGTTTGCTCAAGAGGCAGGCTTGCCCGAAGGGATTCCGGCTGCGGCAGGCGGGATTGACGCGTTTGTGGAGGCTTTAGGCGTAGGCGCCATCGAGCCCGGAATCGCCTGCGAATCCACTGGAACGTCCACATGCATATCCGCGGTGGCGCCGGATTGCGCAGACCTGCCCACAGTGGAGCATGTGATCCCCGGAGTCCGGCTCAGCGTCACGCCGATCTCGTTCACTGGCGGAGCACTGTCGTGGGCCATGTCGGTGTTGTTCCCAGAGGCGTTCAAGGATTCAAGGGACTGGAGTCACACTGTGGCTGAGGCCCTCCAGCGCTCAGCGCCAGGGGCGGCAGGGCTCACATTCATACCTCACCTGATAGGCGAGCGTAGCCCGAGGAGTAGCCCTGGCGCTGCGGGGGCGTTCGTTGGGCTGCGTCCGGGGCACAATCGGTTCGATATGCTCCGGGCGGTGCTGGAAGGCTGCGCATACGCGGCTCGAGAAAGCTTGCAGGTGTGCGCGCCGTCTCTTGGTGTTGCAGAGTTCAGGGCAGTGGGGTCTGGCGCCAAGCACGAGGGTTGGCTTCAGATGAAAGCTGACGTAATGGAGGCTCCAGTCGCAAGGATGGCTGTCCGAGACGGAGCGCTCCTCGGCGCCATTATGCTAGCGGGTATTGCCGCGGGGGAGTTCACCGACGCCAGGGAGGCCGTTCGGGCGTTGGTGCGCCAGGACGAGAGGTTCGAGCCGCGTGATTCGGCGATTGGGGATTATCGCAGGGGCTATGCGGCCTACTGCAGGACCGAAAAGGGACTTGAAGAGATGTGGCGCGAGAATTGTGACCTCTCGCGAGTGTGATGGGGGTTCGATGGGTGAAATTGCGAACTGCGCGCATACCCCGTGGAATACGGCTCATAGCTCTGGGCATGTTCCTCTGGGGATTCGGGTACGGCCTGCATGCCTACGTGCTGCCGGTTCACTTGCGCTCCATAGGGTGTAGCCCGGCGCAGGTTGGATTCGTTTTCTCAGTATCAATGGCAGCGATGGCGGCCTCGTGTATACCCGGGGGCATTCTTGCGGATAGGTGCGACCGGCGAAAGGTGATATTCCTGTCGTGGCTTGCAGGGGCGCCTTCGGTCATTCTCTACTACGTTGCAAAGGACTACCGAATGGCTGCACTAGGCATCGCCATCTACTCTGGCTCCATGATGGGGTATCCGGCTCTAAACGCATATTCCCAGTCATGCGCCCGCGATGGGGAGTCAGGCATGACGTTCGGAGTGATAAACGCGGCGTTTGCCGCAGGGATGATAGCGAGCCCTGCAGTGGGCGGATACCTGTCTTCTGTATGGGGCGTTCGCGGCGTCTTCCTGTTGTCGTGTGCATTCTTCCTAATTGCATCGGGCGTTGTGAGCCTCCTGCCGCCAGAGCCCGAGCGCGGCGCCTTGAGCAAAGCCAGCGGCCGAGGCGACTTCTTCGGCTCGCTTAGGAACAGGAGATTCGTGGCATTTCTAGTGTGCTATTCCGTGTGTGCTTTCGCCTACTACATGGTGCAGCCGCTTGTGCCTCAGTATCTCACGGATGCGCGCAGGAACAGTGTCGGGATTGTTGGCGCGTTAGGATCGATAATGTCATTGGGGCAGACGCTGATCACAGTGGGTGTGGGCAGAGCGGCGGATCGCCGCGGCGCCCTCGTGGCTGTGGGTGGAAACCTGCTGGTGTTCGTCGTGGCCCTTCTATGCTTCGTCGCATTCTCGGCGAGCGCCGCCACTGTGGCCTCCCTGTTCCTACTCGGGGGCTTCATGGCTGGGCAGGGAGTCGTACTGGCCGGAGTTGGAGAGGTGCTCGGAGACCGCGCTGATGGCAAGGCTTTCGCCCTCTTCAATCTGGCGATGTCTGGAGTGTCGGTGGCAGGTCCGTACCTTGGAGGGCTGATGTACTCGGTTTCCCAGGGCGGTCCGTTCTACGCCGCCGCGGGGATCACCGCAGTTGGCGGGTTGCTCCTGCTCCAGCAGGGGCTTTCGGCACGTGGTGCAAGGGGAGGTGGTTGTCCTCGGGAGGAGCTTGGCAAGAACCTGGAATCGGCGAAGATCTAGTTGAAAACGACAATTAGGAGGAGGAACAGAAATGCGCAGATTAGCAATGGCAATTGGGCTGTGTGCACTCTTGATGCTCGTGGGATCCATGTGTCTCGCTGCTCCTGCAGCTCCTACAGGCAAGGTCGTACTCACGGTGATAGGCCCTATCGATGAGAAGAACTGCGAAAAGGGATTCGAGTTCGACATGGCGATGCTTGAGAAGGTCGGGATCCAGATCTGCGAAACTCGCGACCCGTGGCTTGGCAACAAGAAATACGGCGGAGTGCTCATCTCTGAAATACTCAAGTACGTCGGCGCCTCCAAGAGCGCTTCCGAGATTCTTGCCATCGCAAAGGATGGTAAGAAGGTCACGATAAAGGCTGAAGACTTGGCGAAGTACCCGATCATGCTTGCGACCCAGGATGGCGGGAAGGCAATTGGATCAGGCTTGGGCGGCCCCATTAAGCTTGTATTTCCATATGCCGGCTTCCCGGAGCTTGAGGCAGCCTACAATAAGGAGCAGTGGAACTGGTTCGTCGTCACCCTTGAAGTGAAGGTGAAGTAGTATCCATGATCAGGCATAGAGGAGCAAAACTGCTCATCGCTGCGCTGATAGCGCTTGTGGCGGCGGCGCCGGTGTGTGGCGCCGCCCGCGGCGCGGGGCAGCATCCACCAACTATCGTGCTGATCGTGATAGATGGATGCCCCGCCCGCTCGTTCGATGACCTTCCGAAATCTTCGTTCCTAACGACCATGCGAGAACAGGCGGAGTGCGGATTCAGCGTCATCGACACAGTGTTCCCATCATCGACCGCAGCTGGACACGGTGCAATCTTCACCGGCAGCTATCCTCAGGAGAACGGGGTGACGGGAAAGGAGTACGTGCGCGATGATGGCGAGCTCGGACGGTTTGACTCTCCATCGCTCATAACCGGACGTACGCTTTTCGAGGTCGCCCACGCAGTGGGCCTCAGGACTGCGATGATCTCTGCCAAAGGAAATGTTCGCCTGATGCTCTCTAAGGACGTCGATGCCTCAGTGGGCCCAGATGCTGTGCCGGAATGGGTTCTCGACACCGTCGGGCCTCCTCCTGACAAGGCGACGCAGTACCAGGATTTCTCGGGCTGGCATCGTGGACTCGACCAATGGGTCTTGAATGCTGCTGAGGCTTACCTGAGGCAAGACAGTGCTCCGGCGTTCGTTGGCATTAACCTCGGAAGCCTCGATAAGCTCGGGCACAGGTACGGCCCCACTCCTGCAGAGGAAACCCTTCAGACCCTCATCTCCATAGATGAGGGGATCAGCGGACTTGTGCGCACTCTCGATGAGACATGTCCGGGAGACTGGAGCCTGCTCGTCACTGCTGATCACGGGATGACAAGGGTTGTGAATCCGATCCTGGCCAACGATATAGTCGACGCGGCCGTCGGCGGGCAGGCCCTTGTGACCCTGGATGGGGGAGTCCTGTATGTTTGGGCCGAAGAGGGCATCGACGGGCTCGTCCAGACGCTTTCGGGCGCCGAAGGTGTGGCCGAGGTCATTGGCCCGAAAGATAAGGAAAGGCGGGTCGCGCTCCACATAGATAACCCGCGCACCCCGCCGCTCATTGCAGTGGCCCAGAGAGGCCACATGTTCATAGAGTCGGAAGCGTTCATGGAATACACTCTGGGAAGCCACGGAACCACAATCGATAGCGACGTTCGTGTGCCCATCATGCTCTGTGGACCGAGGGCCGCTGGAGTCAGCCTGAAGGGCGTGAACTCGGTAACTCAGATAGCAGGGATAGTGGAGAGTATGCTCGGCATCGAACGATAGGGGCGATGCCGTTCTTGGCGCCGACACCGAGTTCTCCAAGCATACATCGAACACTGGATGGACATAGCAGGTGGCGACCCAAGAGACGGCGACCCAGCAGGCGCCTACCCAGCGTACGCGGACCGCCAGGGATGATCCCTGGCGGTCCGCGTGCTATCCGCTCACCTTGATGGCCATACCTGCCAATGTCCACTGGCGCTTCGTCTGTGCACTAGTGGCACTGGGCGCAGAAGTCCTCATCAACCGAGTGGCCGTGGTGGCACACGTTGCAGTCGAGGTCCTCGTAGTGCGACGTATGCGGATTGCGGGGGTTGCTCTCGGTCTTCTTGGCAAGCTCCTCGTATGGGCCGTGGCAACTCAGACAGGTCTCCATCGGGACCTCGCCACGTTTGGCAGGGCTCTTGCCATGGCATGCACTGCAGCCCACTCCGGCGGCCATGTGCTTGTCTGCAGTGGTAATCGGGGCATGGCAGACGGCGCAGAAGTCCTCGTTGTCGGTGTGCCCGTGATGGCACAGGCTGCACTCGAGATCGATATAGTGCGAGTCATGAGGGTTCATGCCTGTTCCCGAGGTTGCCTTCGCAAGCTCCTCGTACGAGCCGTGGCACTCGAGGCATACATCCATGCTGACATCGCCTGGCTTGCCTGTTCCATGACACGCTGCGCACTCCAGCCCCATTTGCCCGTGCACATCGGCAGTGCTGGGGAGCCCGTTCTTCGCCAGGGCGACTGCTCCCATTGCAAGGACAAACGCGGTTACTAGTAGCACCATGAGCAGATGTGGCTTCTTGGTCAAAGCGTGTACCTCCGTTCTGGCCGTGCCACTGCTATTTGCTCTCAAGCCCTGCGTTCTTTCCTGCTACGCGACCGAACACAGTGATATCGAGAATGGCGTTGCCTCCGATTCTGTTGGTGCCGTGTATTCCACCAGTGACCTCACCGGCTGCGTAGAGCCCAGGGATCACCTTTCCGTGGATATCTAGGACCTGAGCGTCGGTGTTTATCCTGAGGCCGCCCATGGTGTGGTGCACCCTCGGCTCGCCAAGTCCGGCGTAGAACGGAGGATGGGAGATGGTCTGCCCGAGGACCTTCTTGCCGAAGTCCTCATCTTCCTTCTTCTCAACGAGCTTGTTGTACCTATCCATGGTGGCAGTGAGTTTGGCGACATCGAGGGAGCACTTCTTGGCAAGTTCCTCGATGGAGTCGGCCTTCACGATCTCTCCGCGCTTGACCATGGCGTCGACATCATAGGCCTTCTGCGACATCTCGTCGGTGATGACCCAGCACTTCTTGCCTGGCTGCCGCAGAACAGCTTCGGTAAGGACATCGCGGCGGGCGCCTTCATCGGCAAATCTGTCGCCGTTGGTGTTCACGTAGACCATTGCGCCGACGTCGAGTGTGGTGAGGCCGCCTGCAACGGCGATGCACTGGATGTAGTCCATGCCCACCACGTCAGCTCCGATTTCCTGTGCGATGATAATGCCATCGCCTGTTGCGCCTGGATGGTTGGTGGTTCCCACGGAGGCATCGAACCTGGGGTCGTACTTCGACCTCATCTCGACATTGGCAGAGAATCCGCCGGTGGCAATGACTACTGTCTTCGAGAGGAACATCCGCTCATTTCCGGATTTGTCGACTGCAGCCACGCCGTACACTCGTCCATCCTTGCCGTCGCGAATCAGGCCGGTCGCACGGGTGTTGAGATAGATGGGGATATTGCGGCTCTTGGCTGCGTTGTTCAGAACTCGAATATAGCCGCGACCCTGCTCGTTCGGGACTGTGGGATGGCTGCGCGGGTATAGTGCTCCATACCCCTGGAACACCTGATCCGCGAACTTCATACCCAGTGACTCATACCAATGAAGACCGTCGAGAGCATTTTCACATAGCACTTTGACTAGCGCTGGGTTGGCGCGGTTATCGCCTGCGGCGAGAGTTTGCTGCATGTGAAGCTCAGGCGAATCCTTGATCCCCTGCTTGTCCTGGCGCTCGGGATCCGCGCTGTTGTAGAAGCCGCCCAGAAGAATGGTGTTCCCACCGATGACGGGCATCTTCTCAAGCACGATAACCTTCGCTCCGTTGTCGGCGGCTGTCACGGCCGCGTTCAGGCCTGCTCCTCCGGCGCCGATCACTACTACGTCGGCCATCTCGATTCGCGGGGTTGCCAGCACACCTGCGCTGACCACTGGCAGAAGCATGATGGCTGCTGCGATCACTGCGATGATCCTCTTGGTCATCTCGGCTGCACCTCCTGTTATATTATCTGGTCGCTTGCTCTTGGGCCACGACAAGCCGCGGATGTGGCGCACCAACACTCGAACGAGTCCGCGGCACGGTGGAATATGTAGGCAAGTAACCAGCATTACAAATTTCGACATCGACCGGTGGCTTCCTGCAAAGTTCGCGAAGGATTTCACATTCTTTTAGCCTGAGGAGAATCCCGAATTCGACCCGAGTTGAGGGCATACGGATATATACAGAAGCGATGACATACGCAGGAGGCTGGCTCTAACGCTTGCCATCGCGAGCCTCCTGAATACTATGAGATGCCATGCCCAAACGTAGCGGCCGGTTTGAGCCTTGGGTGGGCCTTTCCTGGAAGCCTGGGGAGAGCGAGCCTGCGCAATTCTCGGCGACGTAGTTCTTCACAGGCGCCGACTGATAGGTCTGCACGAGATCTACAAGAGCGGAATCCTTCTCCCTGCCTGCCTTGACAGCCAGAGCACCACCGCATTGGAGCACCACCGCATTGGAGCACCACCGCGCCACGGGTGGGGTTCACGGGGCGGGCTGGCTACTAGTGTTCTTGCACTGGCGATCCACTGACGGCATTCAGTCGCGCCTCGATGGTGCGCGCCCTGGGGCCGAGCGGAGTTTCCCATTTTTGAGCGCGAGCCGCCGGAAAATCCTCACGGATGAGAATCTACACCCGCCGTTCCACTCAAAAATGAGAATCCCGGCGCCGCCGCAAGCGACTGCTAGCCCGTACAAGCACAAGAGCAAAGGCGGTGGGCGGCGCCGCCGCGCCGCCAGTCCTTTATCTCAAGTACATCGACCCGTTCATGGTCTTCCCCATGGCAATATCCATGAAGATCGTGCTCCTCACGGTACTCGGCGGTCTGGGTTCACTATGGGGTCCAGTGCTCGGGGCGGCAATCCTCATCCCTCTCTCCGAGTATACTCGTATCGTCTTCGGCGGGACTGGGCGCGGTGTGGATCTGATCATCTTCGGCGCGCTCATCGCAATCGTGGCGTGTTTCCAGCCGCAGGGCATAATCGGCCTGATCAAGCTGGTATCGCGGAAGACCGACGCGGCCAGGGGAGGTGCAAGCCCTGATGGGAGAGTCTCTGCTTGAGGTCAATGGCCTCACGATGGCGTTCGGCTCACTGTACGCGAACCAGGATGTGACTTTCGATGTGCCCACCGGCCAGATCGTGGCCTTGATCGGGCCGAACGGCGCTGGAAAGACAACCTGCTTCAACTGCGTGACAGGTTTCCCGCGCCCAACTGGAGAGTCAATCAGGTTCGCGGGAACCGATATCACCCATGCGGCGCCATACGATGTGTGCAGGCTTGGGCTGGCGCGAACGTTTCAGATAGTGCACACGTTCCACGACATGACCGTGATGGAGAACATCCTCACGGCGGCCTTCCTCAGAGAATCGAGCACACGGGAGGCAGCAACCGCAGCGCAACAAGCGCTGGAGCTCACGGGGCTCGGGCATCTCCAAGACAAGCTCGGGAGGAGCCTTACGATCGCCGGCAAGAAAAGGATCGAGATAGCACGGGCGTTGGCCACAAAGCCGCGCTTGATCATGCTCGACGAGACGATGGCAGGCCTGAATCAAACTGAGATCAGAGAAGCCATGGACCTGTGCGTGCGTCTGAAGAAGGAGGGACTCACGCTAGTAATCGTTGAGCACATCATGGAGGCCATCATGCCAATATCCGACAAGGTGGTCGTCCTCGACTCCGGGCGGAAGATAATGGAGGGCACTCCGCAGGAAGTGACCAGCGACGAACGGGTCATAAAGGCATATCTGGGGGACACTGGGGGACAGCTACAATGTTGCGAGTTAGATCTCTGAGGGCAGGATACGACGGGGCGCCGGTGTTGTTCGGCGTGGATCTGGAAGTGAAAGAAGGCGAGATCGTCGCCGTAGTGGGATCGAGCGGGGCAGGGAAGACGACTATCCTGCGGACCATCTCAGGGCTTGTGAGGCCTATGAGCGGGGCTGTAGAGTTTATGGGCAGGCCAATCAGCGGCATGCGTGCGCACGACATCACTGCGCCGGGGATTGCACATGTTCCCGAAGGGCGGCACGTGTTCTCCAAGATGAGCGTGGAAGACAACCTTCTCCTCGGGGCACATGCGGTGAAGGACGAGTCTTTCGTGGCTGACACACTCGAACAGGTGTACGACGCCTTCCCGGTGCTGCGTGAACGAAGAGCCCAGAAGGCAGAGACCCTTTCCGGCGGGGAACAGCAGATGCTGGTGGTGGGCAGGGGGCTCATGTCCCGGCCCAAGCTCATAATGGCGGACGAGACTTCCCTCGGCCTGATGCCGACAATGGTCGACCGGATGCTCTCAGTGCTCAAGGAGATACGAGACCGGGGCGTTACGGTGCTGATGGTAGAGCAGAAGATCGAGAAGGCGCTTTCCATGGCGGACCGTGCGTACGTACTGCAGACAGGCAGAATCGCGATGAGCGGCACAGGCCGTGAACTGCTTGAGAATCCAGAGATACGGAAGGCGTATCTGGGGCTGTGGGAATCGGCAGTGTGGAAGAGGGCTCCATCCACGGGCGCATTCCGTTGGTGGAGCCCTGGCTCTGCCATGTGGGCTGAGGATCAAGGAGTGGGACCACTACTGTGTGCTCACTGACACGTTCGGGGCGGCGTTCACCGTCCGTTGAGGATCGCCGGCGATATCTGCAGTTTGCAGAGGAATTCTCACACAAAGGACGAACTTCCCAGATTAGTGTGCCGACAGGAGAGCCCGCAGTGCGGGGGCTTGATATGCGCTACGGGCTGTAGGTCCACAGACTATGCACGAATGGAGGCTCTATCTATGCTTCTCAGAAGAAACCGATCTTGCGCTGTGGTTCCGATCCTCGCTGCTATCATCATAGGCCTGTTATCGTGGTCTACCCTGGCATGCACAACCATCATGGTATCCCAGGGGGCATCGTCTGATGGATTCACGTCCTGCTCACATGCAAACGACTGTGGCAGCTGTTCGTTCCAGATCGAGAAGATCCCTGCCAAGGACTGGGCGCCTGGCACGATGATGGAAATCCTACATATGCCTCAGTATACTGATGGTTATCAGAGGATGGAAGTGCACGGAGAGCCCACCGGGCGCCAGATTCCTCAGGTTCCTCACACCTACGGATATGTGCTTGGGCACTTCGGATACATCAACGAAGAGGCCGTGGGCATAGGCGAGACCACATTCGGTGGCCGGGGCGGGTCAAGTAATGCCAATGGGTGGTTCGAGGCCACAAACCTCACCTTCCTCGCCATGGAGCGGGCCAAGACCGCCCGCGAGGCGATCCAGGTCATGGGCGATCTCGCGGTGAAGTACGGATACTTCGATTCGGGCGAGCAGCTTTCGGTTGCAGATCCAGATGAAGTGTGGATGTTCGAAGTCGTTGGCCCCGGCCCCCTGTGGGAGCAGGGCGACAAGGAACCGGGCGCTTACTGGGTCGCCCAACGTGTCCCTGAGGGCCACATCGCTGTAGCTGCGAACTGCTCGGTGATTGACCAGATAGACTGGAACGACCATGACAACTTCATATATAGCTCCGGAATCGTAGATTTCGCAACAGAGAAGGGCTGGTACGATCCGAGCAGCAATAAGCCATTTAGCTGGAGGAATGACTTCTGCAACGCCGCTCCGAGCTACCAGACATGCCAGCGACGCATATGGCGAGTGTTCACCCGCGTGGCCCCGTCCCTTGCGGCTACGTTTGATGAAAGGAACCTGCCGTTCTCTGTCCCAGTAGACAAGCAGGTATCGATGTCAGATATCTTCGCTCTCAACAGGGATCATTACGAGGGAACCGAGTTCTACATGGGCGACAGCATCACTGCTGGCCCATGGAATAACCCACGCCGGTACCGGGGCACTCTCAAGTTCGAAGGAAAGAGCTACGATTGGCAGCGGACTATCTCCGTAATAAACTGTGAGCACGTGTGCATAACGCAGATCCGATCTGGGCTGCCAAAGGAGATTGCTCCGGTGCTATGGTACGGCGCTGGCTCCGCTTCAACGACCTGCTTTGTGCCGTTCTATGCGAGCGTATCGAACATAGCTCCTACCATGAATACCAAATCTGGGTCACATTGGGACTTCACCCGCGATTCCTATTGGTGGGCGGTGCAGTCGGTGAATGTCATAGCGGACCTCCGGTGGTCGCTCATGATCAAAGACATCGAGAAGATGCAGGATGGGTATGAGGGCTACGCTGTGAGAACTCAGCCTGCAATTGATGCTGCCGCACTGGAGTTATACAAGACCGATCCCAAGCTTGCCGTGGAGTTCCTGACGAACTACTGCAACAGGAACGTGGAAACTGTGCGTGATGCGTGGTGGTCCCTCCTCGACCAGCTGATTGCCAAGTACCATATGGGGTACATCTACGATGGCGGCAAGGTGAAGAAGCCGGTGTATTCAGAGGAGTGGGTCAAACTCATAAGGAATGGGCAGGACGTCCGCGCCAAGTAGCTGAGTAGAACGAGTGCTGATCAGCCGGGCAATACATGGCGGTCCCACAGGGGCGGGACCGCCATGTTCATCTACATCGACCCGTTCATGGTATTCCCAACGACAATATCCATGAAGATCGTGCTCCTCACGGTCCTCGGTGGGTTGGGCTCCATCCGCGGGCGGATCCCGCGGGTGGAGCCATGATCCTGCCCTGCCGCCACGACCCACAGAAGCCACTATGCCTTGCAGACGATCATCGATTCCTCACGGAGCACTATCCCTACATCCTGGCCGGGCTCGAATATTCCGTGGGTCGCAGGATCGTAAGAGGTCACCTTTATGACCGAGCCCTCCAGGCCCACATCATACTCCATTTTCTCCCCCATGTAGGTGATGCCCTCGATGCGCCCGTGCAGCCGCGGGCTCCGATCATCCGATGGCGAGTCGCCGCCTGCTGCCAGGCTGATGGATTCAGGCCGCACCATCAAAAACACCGTATCGCCTTGATTGAGTTCAATGCTGGGCCGACTGGTCGTGAAGGATTGCCCAGCGAAGGCTGAAGTGGCAGTCTCGGCGTCGAGTCGCTCGATTACTGCAGGAAGGCTGTTCACCTTTCCGATGAACCCTGCCACGAAGTTGGACGCAGGGTGAGTGTAGATCTCCTGAGGAGAACCCGCCTGCGCTACTTCTCCTTGGTTCATCACTATCACCCTATCCGATATGCTCAAGGCCTCTTCCTGGTCATGTGTGACGTAGAGGCTCGTAATATTCAGAGACTGCTGCAGGCGGCGTATCTCCGAGCGCATCTGCACACGCCGCTTGGCATCGAGGTTCGATAGAGGTTCATCCAAGAGCAGGACCTCTGGATGGGTGACGATCACCCGGGCCAGAGCTACTCGTTGCTGCTCACCCCCTGATAGCTGACTGGGTTGGCGCCTTTCCATGCCCTCGAGTCCAACAAGTTGAAGTACGTCTGCAACTTCCTTATGTCTCTGCGATATGGGCATGCCCTTGACAGCGAGTCCGTAGGAGACATTCTCGAAGATGTTCATGTGGGGGAACAGTGCATAGTTCTGGAATACGAATCCGATGCTCCGCTTGTTTGGCATTATCCCAGTCACATCCCGCTCTCCGATGAAGATGCGTCCTGCAGTAGGGTTTTCGAATCCAGCTATCATGCGAAGAGCGGTGGTCTTTCCGCATCCTGAGGGGCCCAGGAGCGTCACCAACTCTCCGGGTTTAACCACGAGGTCCAGGCTTCTCACTGCGTGAACTGCTCCCCGTTCTGCGTGGAAGAAGGTTTTGCTTATGCCCTCAAGCCGTATACCACTAGCCATTGCTGACCCTCCTTGACCTAGCGGATCTGGGTGACGCCCACTGATTCATGCATGCCGGCACGGCGCATCACCCACCGGATAACGCTCATCGTGATGAAGACGATTGCGATGACGAGTATCGAGAATCCAGCAGCATGCCCTAGCTCCAGCTCTGTGGCGCCTTCCAGAATCCTCACAGTGATCAGTGTCCAGTTCACTGAGATTAGGAATATGGTGGCGCTGATTGCTGTCATTGCCCTGATGAACATGATCTCAAGCCCGGCGAAGAAAGCAGGTGCAACCAGCGGTATCGTGATCTTCCTGAATGTCGTAGCCGTGCTGGCTCCGAGGCTTGCTGAGGCTTCCTCTATGGCGGGATCTATCTGATGGAGAGTAGCTATTGTTGCCCGTATTCCAGTTGCACTGTATCTGAACACATAGGCTGCTATGAGTATCCAGGCCGTGCCGGCTATGGCGAACGGGGGGTTGTTGAACGACAGAAGGTATCCGATACCCACGATGATGCCTGGCAGGCTGTAGTTGATCATCGACACGAACTCCATCAAGCCCTTGCCTGGGAGCGATTTCTTCGACACAAGGTAGCCAACAAGCACGCCATACAGGCCCCCAAGGGGCATCGATGCGAAGGCTATCATAAGTGTGTCGCGAATCGCCTTCCGCCCGAATGTGAAAATGTACCGATAGTTCTCAAGAGTGAATGTGTGATTGGCGCCCCACGCTCTGACGAGTGATCCGAATAGGATGGATCCGTAAAGGAAGAAGATGAAAATGGAAATACACAGACAAATGCCCAGCAACACCCAGCGAGCTCCTGCACTCACTATCCTGCTTCCACTTTGGGCTCCCGATTTTCCAGACACCGTGATGTAGCTTCGCCGGCCCACCCAGTAGCGCTGGAGGCTGAATATGACCAGCGAAGGCACGAGCAGTAGGAAGCAGAGTGCGGCCCCGCCCTTCATATCGTACAGCCCAGTGATCTGAAGATACGCCTGAGTGGGCAGAACTGGGAAGCGTGCGCCTGAGAGAATTAGCGGACTTGCGAAGTCAGCCAGTGAGCTTGCAAACAGGACAAGAAGCGAATTGGCCAGGCCAGGTATGGTAAGGGGAAGCGAGACGGTGAGGAACACCCTCAAACGAGAGCCGCCAAGGCTGAATGCTGCGTCTTCCATGCTCAGGTCCACATTCGCGAGGACTCCCCTCATGGTCAGGTATGCGATGGGAAAGTAAGTGAGCACTTCAGCGAGAAGTGCACCCTGCAGACCGTATATGTTGGAGTGCCCAATGCCGAGTATGTTGTAGGTGATCAATCCACGCGGTCCCAACGCAAATAGAATAGCCAACGCGGACGTAAAGGGCGGCGAGATCATGGGGAGAAGGCAGGCTGCATCGATGATCCACTGCCAGGACTTTGCCACACCGATTCTGGCGTAGGTGAAGGCAAACAGGTAGCCCAACGCTGTTCCGATTACGGCCACGAGAGTGCCAAGGAAGATACTGTTTCTCAGAGCTAGCCTGTTGTTTGGGCGCGACAGTATCTGTATGAGCGGCTTGACCGTGACTTGCCCCTTGTTGAGGAACGCTGCGCCAATGAGCTTAGACAAGGGATACAGCACGAACAGCATCATGGCGGCCCACACGGCGAGAACCGCGAAGAGCAGAGCAGGGTCGCAGGTCAGATTGCGCAGATCCGTTCTCCATTTCGCCTCCGGTGCTAGGTGCGAGTGGGGAACGCCCATACCATATGGTTCTGCCGGCACATTTCTCCCTCCTAGAAAAGGCGGCCCGAGGGCCGCCTTCCCGTACATGCTTCTAGTGCTCATTTGAACCAACACTGTTCTGCCCGGCGGAGTGGGAGCTGGATCACTGGCCGAGAGTCTCTGTGACCCACCGGTCGATCAGACGCTGTCTGTTGTCGGCGGCCCACTTCAGGTCGAGATCAAACAGCTTGGCGCCTGTGACTTCGATCAGATCAGACACCTTCGCGCTTGGGTGCGTGGGCATGAAGCCTATCCCGTGTTTTGAATACAGGCTCTGAGCTTCAGCAGTGACGAGCCAGTCGAGGAATCTCTTGGCCAGATCATGGTTCTTGCCGTTCTTCACCAAGGCGCAGGCCTCGACTGCCACAACGCTTCCTTCCTTGGGGAAAGTGATCGCTACATCGTAGCCTTTCTGCTGTGTGAGAATGCAGTCCACAAGGAAGAACACGCCCGCCCCGGCCTGGCGAGTGCCAACGGGGACGGTGCCGCCGCCGCCGCTCTTGGTGTACACCTGGACCTGCCTATCGAGTTCCTTCATGTACTTGTATGCAGCGTCCTCACTACCCAAGGCGAATATCAGCGACATTATTCGATTGACACCAGTGCCCGATGTGCGCGCATCAGCCATCTGCAACTGCTGACGATATACGGGGCTAAGCAGGTCATTCCAGGATGCTGGGGGTTTCAGCTTGTTATCAGCAAGGAATCCTCTGTTCGACAGCAATACCACCGGATTCAGGGCGATTCCGGTGTAGAACCCCTTAGGGTCCTCAGGGATCGACTTCACCCCAGTGGGGAAGTAGCTTTCAAGAACGCCCTCATCCACAGCTGCTGCGAAGGTGTCGGCAGGCCCGCCGAAAACCATTCCCACCCTCGGGTTGTCTTTCTCTGCGATTATTCGGGCAAGAACCTCTCCCGATGAGTGCCGCACGAAATTGATCTTGATGCCGGTTTTCGCTGTGAACTCCTGAAACATGGGAGTGCAGAACGACTCAGGCCAGATGCTGTAGACGTCGAGCACAGATGCGCTCCCCACGCCCGCCGTAGCCAAGGCGAGAACGAGCAGGATAGATACCGCCAGAATGCTGCCTCTTCTCTTGTTCATGCTTGGTTTGCCTCCCGTCGTGAAATGTACGCCACTGGAAACCCATTCTACACAGCGGATGGAAACCCTCCCAGTATTGGGCCAATCGAGTATGCACCATACACCGTCGAATCTTGCTTCGCAAGAGGCGAGCCCGGCTCATTAGGTTCGCCTGGATTGTTTGCTGAACCAATGGACCGAAGCATGAGCTAGTAGTAGCGCGGAGTTGGGCGCGCACCGCATTTGCGTACGGCGGTTGCGGTGCAAGAGATGCGGTGCATCGGTTTCGCTCCTACCGAGCTTCGTCCTACGCAGTTACCTGCACTTAATGTGCCAACGATTAGTACAGCAATACCGGCAATCCCCTTCACTGCCTACCGCACACCGATCATCAACACCGGCCACGAAACTCGCTGTGCAATCCGATCGGACGTCTCGGGCGCTCCGAGCACGATCACGAACGCCAGCAACTTCCTTCCAACGCACCAGCTTGCGCCCCACATATGTATCATGGCTACAACTATTGCCACACATCTTTAGCTGCATCCCACAAAGGAGTGCGGCCGTCTGTGCAGAATTCAAAACCCAGGAACAGAATTCGAGCCCACGGACCTGGAATTGCGCCTGAGGATGGCGCGCGTGAATTGGTCGCGGGGGAAACTGGAGATCGCAATGAACGACGAGCTCATCGCAGTGTTGGCTGAACAAGTAACTGAACAGGTTATCGGCTGGCGTCGGCAGATCCATGAGCACCCCGAAGCTGGGTTTGAGGAGATTAACACATCGGATCTGGCGGCCCGACTTCTCTCCAGTGTTGGCTGTGTGGTTCGGAGCGGCATTGCGAAGACTGGCGCTGTTGGGCTTCTCAGGGGAGGCCGTCCAGGGCCAACCGTGGCCTTAAGGGCCGACATGGATTCGCTGCCGATAGCCGAGGATACTGGATTGCCGTGGGCCTCGCGCGTGCCGGGCAGGATGCATGCCTGCGGGCACGACGGCCATGTAGCCATGCTGATGGGCGCGGCCTGGGTTCTTAGCCAAGTCAGAGATGACCTTCCAGGCAATGTGAAGTTCATATTCCAGCCGTCGGAAGAACGCGATGGTGGAGCTGCGCCCATGATCGATGCCGGAGTGCTGGAGGAACCCCACGTTGATGCGATCTTCGCCACGCATCTTTGGCCTGATGTTCCGTTCGGTTCGATACGAGTGCACAGGGGTCCAGCGATGGCGTCCCTCGACGAGTTCTCGGCCCGCATTCACGGCAGAGGCGGACACGTGGCCACTCCGCACAAGAGCGTCGATGCGATTTCTGCAGCTGGGACGTTTATCACCCAGTTGCAGACTATCGTGAGCCGCGAAATCGACCCAACGGAACCTGTGGTTGTGAGTGTAGGGCGAATCGAGGGAGGCACGGCTTACAATGCCATCGCGGATGAAGTGTTCATGAATGGGACTGTCCGCGTGGTGAACCCTTCGCTTCGGCAAGTGGTGAAGGACAAGATTGAGGCGCGCCTCAGGGGCGTGGCCGAGGCCACGGGAACCGGCTATGACTATGATTATCACTTTGGCTACCCGCCGGTGGTCAACTCGACGCGAATGGCGGAGTTCGTTAACGCATCTGCTGGCCGCATCCTTGGCAATGACCATAGTGGGTATGCCGAGCGCCCATCCCTCGTTGGCGAAGACTTTGCGTACTTCGCCCAGCAGGCGCCAGGCGCCATCTTCCTATTGGGTGTCGGCGACGAGCTGACCGGCTGTTACCCCCTGCACCACCCGAAATTCACCTTCAATGAAGCAATCATGACAACTGGGGTACGGCTCCATGCTCAGCTCGCCGTCGACTTCTTATTTCGAGATCCCGAGTAGTCTGCCTGGATTTCGGGAGGTGATCATCGGAGCAATTGCCAGAACAACACATGCGCGCACATTGTGCCCTGGCGTAGATCGGAATCGGTTTCAACTAAGATCAGAGAGGGTGTAAAGCATGCTTAGAAAGAATATGCTCTTCTGCGTATTGGCGATGGCGCTGATCTCCTCCACGATCGTTTCTGCGGCTGCTCCTGTGTACAAGATCGCTCTGGTGGCTCCGTTCACAGGGTCGGGCTCAATACTTGGCGAGTACATTAAGAACTCCTTCGCCATGGCTGTTGACGAGGTCAATGCCAAGGGTGGAGTGAAGGGCCGCAAGATCGAGTACGTGATCTACGATGACGCTGCATCGCCGGCAACTGCGATCAACGTAGTGACCAAGGCCATCCTAAACGACAAGGTCGATGCCGTATTTGGCCCCAACATGTCAAGCTGTGTGTTGGCTGTTAACCAGATCGCAAAGGACAACAAGATTCCGATGATGGTTGGAGCGACTTCACCATCGTTCGGGTACGACAAGATCGGAAACGAGTGGCTCTTCCGCCTTCGCGCGGATGACGAGGTCAAGGTGGTTAACCTCGTTAAGTACGCTGTGGAGAACATGAAGGTTAAGAAGCCAGCCATCATCCATGGATCTACGGACTACTGCGTAGTGGCTAAGAACGTGGCCATACGCGAGTTCGAGAAGTATGGAATCAAGACAGTCGCTATCGAGCAGATTAAAGAAGGCGAAAAGGACGCCACTGGCCAGTTGCTCAAGGTCAAGAGGGGCAACCCCGACGTGCTTGTTGGGCTTACGCATGAGCCTGAGGCTGCAGTCGTCGTAAGGCAGTTCCGTCAGCTCGGAATGAAGGACTGCGACGTCATAGGGTTCTCCGCTTGGGGCGTTCCCGCATTTACTGACCTAGCCGGAACTGCCGCCGAGGGCGTAGTTGCAGTGCAGGGATTTACGCCTGAGTACAAAGACGCCAAGGTTCAGGAGTTCGTGGCCAAGTACCAGGCACGGTACAACTCGCTTCCAAGCGATCCGGCGCAGGCATACTACGACGGTCTGCACCTGCTGAAGAGCGTCATCGAGAAGGTCGGTTTCGAGCGCGTCGACATCCAGAAGGGCCTCACTGAAGTGAGGGGTTTCCAGGGTGTTCAGGGTCCACTGACCTGCGACGCCAAGCATAACTTCACCAACTTCTCGCTCATCTCCCAGTTCAAGGGCGGACGCTGGGATATCATCACCGCGATTCACTAGGTTCCTAGCGGCTTTCGCTGAAGCCGAGAATGAGTCCATTCCCCTAGATGGCGGGCGGCGCGAAACCACGCCGCCCGCGGATCTGGGGGATGCCCATGTTGAGGCACTGAGGGGTGGAGACACTGGATGCTTAGCATTATGATCCAAAACGCCGTCAGCGGCATCGCCATAGGCTTGCTTTACGGTTTGATCGGTCTTGGCGTTGTGCTGTTTTTCCAAACGACGAACCTCATGAACTTTGCCCACATATCGTCCGCCATGTTGGGCGCATATCTGTGCTACACATTCTACGTGATGCTTAAGCTGCCATTCCCGGCAGCAATGGTCTTGGCGATTCTTGCCGTGGCACTGTATGGTCTGGCTCTCAAACACTTCGTATACGCGCCGCTTGCCCGCCGCGATGGCGGACGGCTGGAGTTTATAATTGCCACTTTGATGCTATCAGTGTTTCTGTTGAACGCTGTCATCGTCATCTGGGGAGGAACGCCTTTGCCGTTCCCGCCGGTGTTCGGGGATCCAAGCAACCCTTTGTTCATCGGCGATGTGGCTATCCAGAGACACTCTCTGTGGGTTCTGGGCTACGTGACGGTGTTTGTAGTAGCTTTGCAGCTGTTCTTCACCAAGACCATGACTGGCAAATCTCTCCGGGCTGTGGCGCAGAACCCGGCCGCGGCGAAACTGATGGGGATCAACGTGGATAGAATGCTTACGCTTTCGTTCATGTTGAGCACCGGGGTGACTGCGCTAGCAGGCATACTCCTTGCTCCTTCCTATTTCGTGTCGCTCGATCTCGGCGGAGGCATCATCGGCATCAAGGGGTTTGCTGCCGCAGTGATAGGGCGCATGAAGAAGCCGTATGTGGCGCTAATCGGCGGGGTGATGATAGGGCTTGCAGAGAACTTCGTGGTGCTTTTCGCGTCATCAACCTACCGCGACGTCATCACATTCCTGTTCCTGATTTTGTTCCTTGTCGCTCGCAAACAGTCGGAATCCTAAGAAGGGGGTGAGAAAGCAGATGAACAAGAAGAGAACTATCGTCATAATGGCTATAGTGGCTGCATTCCTTGCGGTTCCGATCTTCGACAGGAATCAGTACCATGTGTACATTCTCGACCGTGCGCTGCTCAACTGCATGATTGCGAGCGGACTTGTCGCCCTCACCGGGTTTGCGGGCCAGATGTCCCTGGGCCACGCGGCATTCTACGGTATTGGAGCGTACGCGTCGGCGATTCTCACCACCCGTGTTGGGCTTCCGGTATGGCTTGGCATCATCTTGGCGGCAGGCTTGTGCTTGCTCGTTGGGATGCTCCTGAGCATTCCGTCTTTCCGGGTGTCCGGATTCTACCTGTCACTCGTCACGATTTCCTTCGGCAACATCGTATGGGCGCTCATCGTGAACTGGCAGTCTCTCACCGGAGGGCCGCTGGGGTTCGCCGGCATACCACCGGTCAGGTTTGGTGGGCAGCCCATTAGCAAGGTCGGGTTCTTCTATCTCGCCGCGGCGATTCTGGCCTCCATATTCCTTGTGAGCTATCGGCTTGCGAACTCCTTCATTGGGCGGGGGCTTAGGGCCATGAGCGATGATGAGATGGCTGCAGAGACTGCAGGCATCGACACCAAGCGGCTAAAACTGCTCGTGTTCTCGCTCTCCGCAGCTTACGCCGGAATTGCCGGAGGCCTCTATGCGCACCTTTCGACCTTCCTTAGCCCCGAGAGCTTCGTGCAAGGCGAGTCGGCGAATTTCGTTGCAATGTCTGTGGTGGGCGGGCTTCGGCACATCCTCGGAGGAGTGATCGGCGGCCTCACGGTCACGGTTATCCCTGAGTTCCTGCGCGTTAAGGGCTGGGAGGTCTACTACCTGATGGGATCCAGCCTGGCCATACTGGTCCTCGTTATACTGCTTCCATCAGGGCTCGCCCCCACCATCGAAAGGGGCATGAGCCGCTTGTTCGGCACTTCGCAGGACGGCCAGAGAAAGTAGGTGCGTTGTGGCATGAGTATACTCTCGCTGAAAAACGTTACAAAGCGCTTCGGAGGGCTAGTGGCCGTCAACGATCTGTCGTTCGATATTCCCGAGGGGAAGGTCACTGGCCTCATAGGTCCGAACGGCTCGGGCAAGAGCACGACGATCAACCTGATTTCGGGCGTGCTCACTCTCAGCGCAGGGCAGATTGAGTACTGCGGGAAGAAGATATCCGGGCTTGCGCCTCATCAGATCGCGGCGATGGGTGTGGCCCGCACCTACCAGCAGATCCGCCTTTTTGAGAAGATGACAGTGCTTGAGAATGTGCAGGTTGCGAGGAACATCGCCTACGGGTCTAACCTCGCTGATGTCCTTGTGAGCACGCGGAGGCTCAAAGGGGAGGACAGCACCCAGACGCAGAAGGCCATGGAACTTCTTGAGCTGGTTGGGTTGGCCGACAAGGCGAGGGAGATCCCCAAGAACCTCCCATACGGCTTCCGCCGCTTCCTCGAGATCGCACGGGCATTGGCACTGGAACCGAAGCTTCTCCTGCTCGACGAGCCTGCCGCTGGGATGAACCGGGATGAGTTCATGGCAGTAACGGACCTCATCATACGGCTGCGCCAGCTAGGACTCAGTGTTCTCTTGGTGGAGCACACCATGGAGTTCGTGGAGACCGTAGTGGACCAAGTGGTTGTCCTCAACTTCGGGCAGAAGCTGGCTGAGGGCGCCTTCCACGATATCGAGAAGGACCCCCAGGTTATCGAGGCGTATCTCGGCAAGGAGGAACTGTAACATGCTGGAAGTACGCCATCTGAGTGTTTCATATAACGGGATCCCTGCGCTTCGCGATGTCTCTCTCGATGTGCATGAGAAGGAGACTGTCTCGGTGTTGGGCCCAAACGGAGCAGGCAAGACCACGCTGCTCCGGGCGCTCTCGGGTTTGGTTCCGTGCAGCCAAGGAAGCGAGATCATGTTCCTCGGCGAGCCTCTGGTCGGGCTAGCGCCGGATGCGATCGTGCCGCGGGGAGTGATCCAGGTTCCTGAGGGGCGGCAGATCTTCCCTGAGCTCAGCGTGCTTGAGAATATCGAGATCGGCACTGTTAGGCGGAAGGATCGGAGCGCTGCAAACGGCGATATCGCTGATATGTTCGAGATCTTCCCTGAGCTCAAAGGGAGAGAGAAGCAGTACGGCGGAACTCTCTCAGGAGGGGAGCAGCAGATGCTGGCCATCGCCAGGGCGATGGTGGCAAAGCCCAAGCTATTGATGATCGATGAGCCTTCAATGGGTCTTGCGCCTGTCGTAGTGCAGCGCATATTCCGTCTGATAAAGAACGAGATCCGCCAGCGCGGAATCACGGTGCTCCTAGTGGAGCAGAATACGTCCCTGTCGTTCGCTGTGAGTGACCGAGCTTACATCGTCACCCAAGGCGAGGTGGTCATGAACGGGACTGTTGCAGAACTTTCCAATGACCCGCGGGTGAAGGAGACATATTTCCGCGGCCGCGGGGGCAAGTAGGAGGAGAGAACCAGATGGAACTACGGAGCCGAGGCATAACCTCAGAGCCGCCGCAGAGAGCGCTCTTGAAGGGATGCGGGCTTTCCGACAACGACATGCGGCTGCCGCTTATCGGCATTGCCAACTCCTATAGCCAGCTCTCACCTGGCCACATTCACCTCCGCGAGGTCTCGGACTATGTCTGCAGGGGCGTGAGGTATGCAGGTGGGACCCCGCTGGAATTCAACACCATTGCCCTGTGCGACGGCCTTTCGGGGGCCTTCGTCCAGCATAAAGAGGCACAGCGTTACACCTTGCCTCATCGTGACCTCATCGCCGATTCCGTGGAGATGGCGATAGAGGCGAATCAGCTCGATGCCATGGTGTGCATCGGAACATGCGACAAGATAGTCCCTGGGATGCTCATGGCATGCGCGAGGCTCAATATCCCTGCCGTGTTTGTCTTCGGAGGATCGATGACGCCTGGCAGGTACAAGGGCAAGATCGTCTGCGGCGGCGCAACTGAGATGATCGAGGCGACTGGAGCATACAAGGCCGGAACTCTCAGCGAAGAAGATATGAATGCGATGGTTGAGAACGCCTGCCCAACGCCTGGCGCGTGCGGGGCTATGGTAACAGGCAACAGCATGGGCGTTTTCGCTGAGGCTCTTGGAATGGGGATCCCTGGCTCGGGAAGTGCACCAGCCATGGACTTTCGGCAGCTTCGCATGGCGGAGCAGGCCGGACGGGCCGTTGTGGATCTTGTGCATAGAGGGATCACTGCGCGCAACATTATCACTAAACCTGCGATAGAGAACGCTATCAGGGTGCTTTGCGCCACCGGCGGTTCCACCAACTGCGTGCTGCACATAATCGCCATCGCGCGCGAGGCCGGCCTTGAGGTTGACTTCAGCCTCATCGACCGTTTGAGCCGGGCAACGCCGCATCTGGCGCCGCTGGTTCCATCGGGCAAGTACAGCGTTCCCGAGTTCTTCGAGGCAGGCGGGGTTCCCGGCGTTATGAAACGGCTCGAAACCAGGCTGAACCTGGACTGCATGACAGTCACCGGACACACAGTGGCCGAGAATCTGAAGTCGGCGCGCATTCTGGATGAAGATGTCATTCGCCCTCTCGACAACCCCTACAAGCCTGAAGGGGGAATCGCCGTTCTTGTTGGCAATCTGGCGCCAGAGGGCGCGGTTGTCAAGCAGTCGGCAGTCATGCCTGAGATGCAGCAGCACACCGGCCCAGCGCGGGTGTTTGACTCCGAGGAAGCTGCGGTCGACGCCATATACGCCGACCAGGTCAAGCCGGGTGATGTGGTCGTCATCAGATACGAGGGACCAAAGGGCGGACCTGGCATGCGTGAGATGACGACGGCGATAGGAGCTATATGGGGCAAGGGCCTCCAGGGCTCGGTATCGCTCGTTACCGATGGGCGCTTCTCCGGGGCCATACGTGGGCCGGCGATCGGGTACATCTCCCCAGAAGCAGCCGAGGGAGGACCCCTCGCAGTTGTGCGGGATGGGGATCAGATAGAGCTGGACATACCAGGCCGCAGGATCGTCCTGCACGTGCCAGACGAGGAGATAGCCAAGAGGCTCTCAACTTGGACGCGGCCCCCGTTCAAGATATCCCATGGATGCCTCCGTGTGTTCGAGAGATACGCAGGCTCGGCGAGCCGTGGGGCACTTGTTGAACTGCGCGACAGAACAGAATGAGGGAGATAGCTGTGCTATGGATTCCAGAACCATAACTCTGCCCTACGGTGGCCAGAGCGTTGAGTTCACACTCGCCGGCGCCGAGCTAATAGGGCAGTACGGAATCGCGGAAAGGCCTCCCGTTCAAGACCTTGGGCAGGCAGTGCGCTCCGCGCTTGCAGCGCCTGTAGCATCCGACGCTCTCTCTAGGATGGCGCGGGGCAAGGCACGAGTGGTCATCATCTCCGACGACGCAACTCGGCCTACCCCCGTGGCAAGCATAGTCCCGTGCGTCATGGATGAGCTTAACGCGGCGGGGGTCACTGATGACGCGGTTACCGTGGTGATGGCAAATGGCACGCACAGGTCCATGACTCAGGCTGAGATCGAACAGAAGATTGGCCCTGAGATGGCCTCCCGTCTGCGTGTTGAGAACCACGATTACCGCGCGGATGACTTAGTGGATCTCGGTGCGACGCCAAGTGGTGTTCCTGTTGCCATCAACCGGAGGGTCGCCGAGGCAGACCTGGTGATCGGCATCGGGAGCATAGTCCCTCACCGTTACTGTGGATGGTCCGGGGGCGCCAAGATCGTGCAGCCTGGGGTGTGCGGTGAGAAGACTACCGTGGCCACGCACTTGATGATCACTCGAGACCCGGGCGTCCGCCTCGGAAACGTGGAGAACGTTGTGCGGCACGAGATGGAGGCTGTGGCGAAAAGAGCTGGTCTCCGGTTCATAGTGAATGTGGTTCTCAACGCTCGAGGAGAAGTGACTCATGTTGTGGCAGGCGATCCAATGCGTGCGCATCGGGAAGGAGTGGTGCGGGCCATGGAAGTGGCTGCTGCATGCATTCCCTGCCGCGCTGATCTGGTGATCGCAGGGTCGCATCCTGCCGATATGAACTTCTGGCAGGCCGGGAAGGCGCTCTACACGGCCGACTTGGCTGTTGTTGACGGTGGCACGATCATACTGGTGACTCCGGCTTATGAGGGGATAGGTGAGCACCCGGAGTTTGGTGCGCTGCTCGGGGTGGAGTATGACGAGATCATGAGCAGCCTCGAACGCGGGCTCATAGGCGATAGGCTTGGAGCAGCCGCGGCGCTAGCAGTGCGGCTAGTTGCGCGGCGCGCGAAGATCGTTGTGGTCACCGATGGCCTGCGGCGCGAGGAAGTGGAGAAGATGGGCTTCGAGTACTATCCCAGGCTCGAGCTCCAGCGAGCGGTGGATAATGTGGTCGCCAGATACAGAGGGGGCGCGGGGTGCGAGGCGTGTAAGGCAATCGTGCTCACTGAGGCGCCGGATGTGTTGCCAGTGATTCAAAGTGAACTAGATCAGAACGGAATCGCTGCCGAATCGGAACTGGACCGGAGCTGATGGGCCAGCCTGAGGCAGGATGGTGGTGTAGATATAGTGACAACTCAGATGAACCAGAAGCAGAGGCTCTTGAAGTACGGCGAACGCTCAATTGCCGTTGAGATTCCAGGTAGTGTGAGCACGCGCGAATTGCTGCCTAGGCCGGCTCGTCCGCTCGACGATCCCGAGGCGGCGCTCGAGGCGGCGCTTGACTGCCCAATCGGGGCTCCTAGGCTTGAAGACACTGTGCGGGCCGGTGAGCGAGTTGCTGTGCTCGTGCCTGATGTGACCAGACTATGGTCGCGCACCCGCGACTACTTGCCATCCATTCTCTCGCGGCTGCAGTGTGCAGGCATAAGAGACTCCGATATCACCTTGTTCGTGGCATGCGGCACCCATCGGCAGAACACGCCTGAGGAGACGGCGCTGATTGTTGGGGCTGAGGCTGCTGCACGCTTCCGTGTCGTTCAGCACCATCCTGATGGGCCTGTTGTGTCAGTCGGAACGACTTCGCGGGGCACGCCCGTGGAGATCGACGCGGCAGTTGCTGAGCACGATCGGCTGATCATGACCGGAGGCATCGTTCACCATGCCATGGCAGGGTATGGCGGAGGCCGCAAGAGCATTATCCCAGGTATCGCATCACGCAGAGCTGTGAAGGCGAATCACCTGTGGGTCCTCGATCCATGCAAGCCGGGGATCAGAGAAGGTGTGGGCTCAGCCTTCACCGACGGCAACCCCTTGCACGAAGACATGGTGGAGGCTGCCGCCCTCGCGAAGCCGGATTTCATAGTGAATGTCGTCACCGACGCCGATGGAGAATTCGCTGGGTTTTATGCAGGCCATTGGCTTGAGGCATGGCAGGCTGGATGCCGCCGTGTTGATGAGCTCTACTGCGTGCCTCTGGACAGGCGCGCCGACGTGGTAATCGGCTCGTGTGGTGGATACCCGCGCGATATCTCTATCTACCAGGCAAGCAAGGCTTTCTACAACGCCTGGATGGCGGTGAAGCCCGGAGGCGCGATTGTGCTCTTCGTGGAGGCACGCGATGGCGGGGGCGGCGAGGAGTTCTTCAGGTGGTTCAACTACCCGAGCCTTGAATCATGCTGCCAGGCGCTTCGGGCGGACTTCACCATTGCCGGGTATATGGCGTTTCTCGTCTACTGCATCGCCACTCAGAACAATGTTGTGCTAGTCACCGATCTGCCGGAAGACCAAGTGCGTCTCATGCACATGACCCCCGTCAGGCCACGGGAAGCCCTCAACATCGGAAGCTACGTTAAGGCTTCAGATGATGTCCTTCTCATGCCAGAGGCGGCTATCACCCTGCCACGGTCCATTTAGAACTGAGGAGGTGTTTCCGGCTCTACAGTCGCCGGGAGAAGATGAAAGAGATTGAAAACATGAAGATGGAAGGCTCTCCGTGGTTCACAAACGGAGTCAAGTGGGTTTCCCCGATGAACTTCGACCCCATCGTGAGGCCTGCCGCTGCCTCGAAGGAAGTGTACATCCACGATGTGACTCTGCGCGATGGCGAGCAGACATGCGGCCTAAACTGGACCGAAGACGAACGTGTGAAGATCGGGGTGGCCCTCGACGATCTAGGTGTGAAGCGCATCGAGGTTGGGATGCCAGCGGTATCTGAGGACATCTCCCGGGCCATCAACAGGCTTGTGAAGATGAACCTGCACGCGGAGATAGTCCCGTTCGCACGCTGCATAAAGGAAGATATCGACGCAGCTGTTGATACCGGAGCGAATTCGGTCGTTGTGGAACATGCGGTAAACCCGTATACATGCCTCCATGGATACCACGTCGATTCCGCGAAGTTGGTTGATAGAATAGTCACGTCCGTCAGCTACGCCAAGGGCCTCGGCCTGCATACCACGTTCATGGGTTGGGACGTAACCCGGGCGACTTACGACTATGTGTTTGGGATATATGAAGCTGTAGTCAAGCAAGCCAAGCCGGAGGCTGTTGTGTTCACCGATAGCTTTGGGGTCGCTTCCCCGATGGCGGTGTATCATGCCATTCGGACTCTGAAAGAAAGGTTCCCTGGCGTACGCGTCGAGTTCCACGTCCATAACGAGTTCGGCATGGCAATGGGGTCGGTTGTAGCTGCGGCCTATGCTGGGGTGGACGGGATTCACTCGTCGATCAATGGGCTAGGAGAGCGCACTGGCAACGTGGCTACTGAAGAGGTGGCGGCTGCTCTCAAGCTCCTGCTAAACATAGATACTGGTGTGAACCTCAGCAAGCTCGGAGAGGTATCGACTCTGGTGGAAGAGATCTCTGGCGTTCCAATATGGGCAAACAAGCCCATCAACGGCAAGCGCCTGTTCTGGCTGGAATCTGGAGTTGTGGTCGACGCCAAGTCGAAGATCGAGGGAGCCGGCATAAAGCCTGCCATGTGTCCGTTCATGCCGGAAGTTGTGGGGCATGAGCCCATCCGCGTTGTCATGGGAGGCTCAAGCGGCAAGGCCAGCGTCAAGTTCTTCCTTGAGCAGCGGGGGATCCCGTGCACAGATAAGCAGGTAGACGAGGTTCTAGAGAGGGCGAAGAACCTTGGCCGCGAGAATCGTCGAGTGCTGACTGACGAGGAGATCGACAGCATAATTGCCGACGTGTGCGGCAAGTGAGGTGCGGACCCATGGTTAGGGTGATACTGCTCGATCCTGCCGATAACGTCGCCACACTAGTTGGCGCGGGTCGAAAGGGCGACACGGTTGAACTCGTCACGCTGCTAAACGATATCCCTTCCGGGCATAAGGTTGCATTGCGCGCCATCGGTCGCGGAGAACAGGTGATCAAGTACGGGGCGCCCATAGGCATTGCGACGAGCGACATTGCCCCCGGAACCCATGTGCACATCCATAACGTGGAGAGCGCTCGGGGGAAGGGACGTGGAACGGAGTGAGGCAGATGAGGACTTATCTTGGGTACTGTAGGTCCGATGGGTCTGTCGGTATTCGCAACCACGTTCTCGTTCTGCCGACCGTAGTGTGCGCGAACGCAGTCGTGGAAGAGGTGGCCCGTCGCGTGCCTCAGGCAGCGCCGATTACCCACCCCTACGGCTGCACTCTGGATCCAGTGGCTAATGAGGAGATGACCAGCATCCTAGCTGCTACTGCAGGGAATCCGAATGTATTTGGAACTGTGATTGTGGCCCTGGGGTGCGAGACTGTTGTTGCCGAAAAGGTACGGCAGCGAGCGGTGGCGCATGGCAGGCGAGTGGAGCTCGTTGTCATACAGGATGAAGGAGACACTGAGGCTGCTGCTGACAAGGCATCTGCTATCGCCCGCCGAATGGTGGAGATGAGTGCGGACGAGCGAAGGGTGGAATGTGGGCCCGAGTCACTTGTGGTGGGGCTGGAGTGCGGCGCATCCGATGCTTTCTCTGGGCTTTCGGCGAACCCTGCGGTGGGCCGCGCATCGGATCAGCTGGTCGATATGGGAGCGACCGTTATCCTCTCGGAGATAACTGAGTTCATGGGAGCTGAACAGATCGCGGCTGCACAGGCAGCTGATGAGAAGGTGCGCCGCGATGTGCTTGATGTTGTGGCGCGAACCGAGCGGGAACTGGCGGCGATAGGCCCAGGCTACGGTTTCAGCGACATCACCCCAGGAAACATGGAGGGCGGCCTCACTACCATCGAAGAGAAATCGCTTGGATGTATCCGAAAAGGGGGCAGCCGACCGATAATGCAGGTGGTTGGATATGGAGAGCGCCCCGGGAGACACGGGCTCATCATCATGGACACTCCTGGCCAAGACATCGAGTCGCTCACCGGGATGATGGCTGGCGGGGCACAGATGGCGCTGTTCACGACTGGCCGCGGAACACCCACTGGCTCGCCGGCAGCGCCTGTGATCAAGGTCGTGAGCAACACTCCCACATTCGAGAAGATGCGCAAGAACCTCGACATAAACGCAGGCGGCATAGTCGATGGAACCAGAAGCCTCGACGCAGTGGCCGGCGACATCGTCGACTTCATATTCGAAGTGGCGGGAGGGCGACTTACTGCATCTGAGGCTCACGGCCATCGCGAGTTCGGACTCCGGCGCCGTGGAGCGACGGGCTGCATCTACTAGCAGGTTCTGCTGGCCTTGCGGCTGAGCAGCGAATGCTTGAGGAGTGGGGAACGTGGAGCGCGACAACTGCAATATCCTGGTGATCAACCCCGGTTCTACGTCCACAAGGGTCGCAGTGTTTCAACGTGATAAGCCGATCATTGTTGAATCGTACTCTCATACCGCGGATGAGTTGTCGCGCTTTCCACACATAATGGACCAGCTTGAGTGGAGGCGCGGGCTTATAGAGCAAGCCCTCGCGGATCACAGATTCGACATGCATTCCCTGGCTGCCATTGCATGCAGGGGGGGCCGCTTGAAGCCTCTTCCAAGTGGGACTTACCTTGTGAATGATCGGATGATCGATGACTCCCGCCGTGGTCTTCAGGGCGAGCATGCTTCGAACCTTGCCTGTGTGATCGGCGGGATGATAGCCAGAACCATCGGTATACAGGCGTTCATAGTGGACCCTGTATCAGTTGATGAACTGGATGACATTGCGCGCATCGGTGGGCTGAAAGAGATCCAAAGGAATAGCCTCTCACATGCGCTCAACATGAAGGCGGTTGCGCGGCGAGGAGCGACTGACATAGGGAAGCGCTACGAGGAGAGCCGCATCATAGTGGCTCACATCGGCGGTGGAGGCTCGGTGAGCGCACATCAAAACGGGCGGATGATCGATCTGATCAACTGCGACAAGGAAGGGCCGTTCACCGCGGAGCGCGCTGGAGGGCTGCCCACCCTTGACCTTGTAAACCTCTGCTATTCCGGACGCTTCACCCGCGACGATGTGGTCAAGATGCTCGTGGGTGGAGCAGGGCTCATGTCGCACCTGGGGACGAAGGATGCGCGTGAGGTGGAGCGGCGGATCGCCGAAGGAGACCAGCGTGCTGCACTGGTGTATCAGGCTATGGCCTACCAGTTCGCAAAGGCCATAGGGAGCATGGCGACAGTGCTTCTGGGAGCGGTGGACCTCATAGCAGTCACAGGAGGCATGGCCCATTCGGACAGGCTTGTTTGCGACATTCGGAAGCGCGTGGAGTTCATTGGCGAAGTTCGCGCGTACCCCGGAGAAAACGAGCTAGAGTCGCTTGCCTTAGGCGTGTTGAGGGTGTTGCTAAACCAGGAGATGCCAAAGGTGTACGAATGAGCCCAGCGAGGGCATGCGGCGGGAGGACGACTTGGATGAACGGTTTCGATGAAGTAATGACCTTGGCGCCGCGTGGCCGGACCATAGCTGTTGCGGGCGCAGCCGACGATGTGGTTCTCAAGGCCATATCTGAGGCCTACAAGTGCGGCATCATCTCTGGCGGTGTGTTCGCCGCGGCCAATGCAGGCTGTGAGGACAGGGCACGTGAGCTTGGGCTGGAGGGATTCCAGGTTGTAGAAGGCGGAACCGATGCCGACGTATGCGCGAGCGCAGTGAGGGCAGTGCGAGACGGGCAGTGCGACATTCTAATGAAGGGGTTCGTTCAAACCCGCGATTTCATGCGGGCCGTGCTCGACCGAGACCGGGGATTGGCCACCGGACGTGTTCTTTCGCAGACGGGAGTGTATGAGATCCCCGGACTCGACCGTATACTGCTCATGGCTGATGTCGGTATCGTGATATCGCCCACGCTTGAGCAGAAGATCCAGATCGTGGAGGGAGCGCTCGACGTGGCCTACGCACTGGGTATTGCACGTCCCCGAGTTGCGATGCTTTCGTGCGTCGAGACGATCAACCCGGCGATCCCTGGAAATGCCGACGCATGCCTGGTTGCTGCCATGGGCCGCCGCGGGCAGCTAGACGGGGCGAGGAAGGTCAGGCCTGCCCGTGGGCGAGGAACCGGCAACCCGGGCTGCTGTGGCGACGACGGGGGCGCGGGCGGTGCCGGGGCTGGGATCGGGGCCAATGCTGTGTGCGGCGGACCCCTGGTGGACGGCCCACTTGCTCTGGATAACGCCATTTCGCCAGAGGCCGCATCGCACAAGGGCATAACATCGCAAGTTGCAGGGCGGGCGGATATCCTGATCACGCCCGACCTGAATTCAGGCAACATGCTGGCGAAATCAGCGATATACTTCGCCGGCGCCGGCGCCGCAGGCATTGTCACTGGAGCCACACGTCCGATTGTTCTCACGTCCCGCGCCGACAGTGACGCAACCAAACTCCATTCGATCGCGGTGGCTGCTTTGATGGGCGCATATAGTTGAGTCTTGTAAGCAGGCGCCGACGGCGCGTTGCTCGAATTGTACGGGCAGCGAGGTAGGGGCGGGACTTGAGGCAAAGGAGGGGCGGCCGTTGAGTTTCACTGTTGAGGAAGCGCTTTCCCTCACCCAACTCAGTGGGGTTCGTGTGCTTGCCGGTAAGCAGGGCATTTCACGCACGATCGAGCATGTTACAGTAGTTGACGCACCCGATGCAGTAGATTGGCTTCGAGGCGGTGAACTGGTTCTCACTACTGCCTACATAATACGCGAAGCGCCCGAGGCTCAGCTCGAATTCGTCCATCGACTTGCCGCCTCCGGGGCGGCGGCCCTTGGAATCAAGCTACGGCGCTTCATCGATGCGCTATCAGATGATGTGATCGCGTTCGCCGACTCTGTTGGATTGCCCATTATCGAGATCCCATTCGAGGTTGCATGGATCGATGTGATAACCCCCGTCCTCACCGAAGTGGTGGAGCGGCAGGCCAGCATTCTGA
This sequence comes from Clostridia bacterium, assembly GCA_034926675.1. NCBI lineage: Bacteria > Bacillati > Bacillota > Clostridia > Clostridia bacterium. Next base: position 75,281 of record JAYFQW010000070.1, read on the forward strand.
AGCGTTCACTGGATATCCACACTCAGTTTATCGACACGGTTCTGCATGGCGGAGAGATGACCGATATCGCGCGAGTGCTCGCGGGGCAGATCGGCACTGCAGTGGCTGTGACGGATATGAAGTGGAATGTGATCGCATCCGCAGGAGTCCCTTCCGACTATGGCGATGGGCTGCCGGCCTCCTGGAACGAGGAAGTTTCCCTTTTGAGGAGTGTTGGCTCATGCGCGAGTGCGCCCGAAAGCTGGGCGCTGTCTCCCGACATGTGCTGCCTCCCTGTTTGCGCGCCAGGTGTATTGGAACACTGCGTGGTTGCAGCCGCCGCGGGCGATGATACCAGATGGGGACGGGTACTGGTTTTGGAGCCGGACCAGAGGTCTTTCACCAAGATGGACGCAATCGCTATCGGGCACGCGGTCACAGCGGCAACCCTTGAGGCACTCAGGATGAAGGCAGAAGAGAATGTAGAGAGACGGTTCAGATTTAGCTTTTGGGATGATCTCATGCATCGGCGCTATGAGTCTCCAGAGGCCCTAGTGAAACGGGCCCGGTCATTCGCGCTTGATCTCACCGTGTCGCATCTTGTCCTTGCAGCGGCCGTGGATACCAACGGGCCGGGGCATGCAGGCGCCTACGGAGACGGGGTGTTGTTGCAGGACGAGATTGTACGGACGGTCGAAACGCGCAGCAGCCAGTTGTGGGAGGCGCCGATCACGTGCTTTGCATACAGAGGCGGAGGCGCTATTCTCGCGCCGTGGAGCGGCCCAGACGACCCGCTGCAGGCCAAAGAGAAAGCGCTGTGGCTGGCTAGAGAATTGCACCAAGTGCTCAACGCCGAGATTGCCCCACGCACTGTCTCGATCGGAGTTGGCAGGTTTAACTCCGATGCTCTCTCCGTTTCTCGTTCCTATCAGGAAGCGCATGAGTGTCTTGCGCTTGGGGGCATAGTGTTCGGGCGCAACAGGGTAGTGCACTTTGATGAACTTGGCGTCTACCGTATCCTCTCAAAGTGCATGAATAGGAGCGAGCTCTCCACATTTACCCAGGACCAGCTTGAGGCGATTGAGCGATATGATACCGAGCACAACACAGAGCTCCTAGAGAGTTTGGAATGTTTCGTTGATACTGGCGGGAACGCGCAGGCAGCGGCAGATCGCATCTTTGTGCATGTGAACACCATGAAGTACCGCCTCCGGCGTATTGAACGGATTGCCGGAATCGATCTCTCAAACCATGAGACTCGCTTCAACCTTGAATTAGCTCTTCGCGTACGTCGCTACCTACGGGCAACAAGGTAGCGTGGTCGCTGCCCACCTGATATGGCAGCCAGCAGAACCAGCTGATCGCCCCACGAACATGCACATGAACAGCGAGTTATAGTCGAAGGTGAATATCTCGGGGCTTACGAACCTCTGGAAGCTGACAAACAGAGCCCCAGCCACTCCTGTGTACACGCCGCACATGACGAAGGCGAGGAGCTTCACCTTGAGTGGTTCGATTCCCAGCATCTCGCCAGCGAGCTCGTCGTCGCGGATTACCTTGAACGCGCGTCCGAATCGGGAGTCCTCAACGAGCACAGCGATTATCGCGAGTGCTAGGGCCAGCTGAGCGCTGCTGTAACCCATGTTCAGCACCCTTGGGCGTTCAATCGCTCGGTTTTCGCTGCAGCCCTGAGCTCGTTAGGTACTTTGTACTGGGGCATTGCCTTGGCATCGCGGAAGGCAACGTCTCGCATGCCGTTTACAGCCGCTGATGCGGC
>JAYFQW010000071.1 GCA_034926675.1 Clostridia bacterium
CTGACGCTACGATATAGTATCCCAGTTTTCTTCCAGTAGGTCTTGGCCGAGGGTCCCACGCCCTGTGGCCAGCTACTGGATATCAATACACCGCTATGTTCCAATACCTCCCAAAGGTACTGAGCCCTCTCACGTGGAATATGCGCCTCGGAGCGTCATTTGGTTGGAGGTCGCCTAGCCATGGGCGTACGCAGCGCTTCTACACGCTCAATACGCCTCCAGATGGCCCGCAGGGACGATCGCGGCGTCGCGCAGGCTCTATTCAGCCGTAAGGAAGTCGACGCGATCCGCCCTTTGACCTCTGCGGGCGCTCTCGACGCCGTCTTCGTCTTCATGAAGGACATCGGATTCATCGATGCTCTTCAGTCGTTCAATATCCTCGGATACAAGCGGATGATGCTGCCTTTGGCGCATTTCCTTCTGACGTATCTGGCCAAGATCCTCTCCGGCGTGCCGTCTATGAACGCGCTTCCCGAAGTGCTTTTCGCCAACACCGCCCTCATGGAGATGCTCGGGTTCAATGCTCTCATTCTCGAAGAGGGGCTATGCAGGAGAGGCAGCCATCGCCGAGCCCCCGGGAAGAAACCCCCGAGGCCGTTTTCCCCCCAGACCGTGGCCAATGTGCTCGGACGGTTCACCCTCCAAGAGAGCGAAGCGCTCCTGAATCGCTTGATATCCCTGATGGCCAGAGGTTCCCTGCTCGACAGAGAACTTGCCGTGATTATCGATGGCACAGACCTGGTCGTACCTGATGATTTCAAAGATCTCGATGCCTGCGGAACGAGAACTCGAATCGAGAAGATCGTCGGCAAGTCCGGCCAAATCACTGAAGTCGTAGTCGTCGAGCGAGGCTTCAAACTGGTCACGCTCTTTTGTCAGAGACTACGTATTCCCCTCGCCGCCAAGATCGTCAAGATCAACGACCACGAATCGCAATCAACAATGGCGCTGATCGAGCAGGCCAAGGCCAACCTTGAAGGCCGCGCGAGGATCGCTAAGATATACATGGATAGAGGGTTCATCGACGGTCCGACGCTTCATGAAATCGACGAAATGGGCATTACCTTCGTGATCCCTTCAAAGCACACCATGGCCGTAACGACCGACGCCAGGGCCCTCGCCGCATGCGGAAGCGGCCGCGCGGCTTCAAGGCAACGAACCGTGTACAAAGGCCGAGGTAAACGCAAACTGGAAACCAAGCTCAATACCGAACTAGTGGGACTCGAGCGGCTTTGCTCCTATGACCAGTACGCTCCTAATTTCCGGGATCACCACCGCACCCGCAAAGACCATTGCCCAAAGCCCATAAACGCCGTGCTCATCAGGGAGTGGGATGGCAGACGCAGGAAACCCGGCGAAGAACTCGTTTTCTTGACGAATGGCCCCGTAGATGATCCGTTCGTCGTATTTGACGATTACGACGAGCGCAGCCTGATAGAAAACACGCTCCACCGCGAAACGAAACAGTCATTCTCCCTTGGCGCTTTGCCCCAAAAACGAGCGAACGCCCTCTATGCCCACACCTATATGGTTCTGTGCTCCTATGCCATTATCTACGGATACCGACGTTACATGGCCTCCAAAAGCGACGCCGACGCCGCCTTGTGGCCTCCCCAGAACCCGCCGGAATCCCAACCAACCACCCACAGGGCCGCAAACCTCCGAACTCCTCCGCAGCCTTTCCAAGGAATTGGAATGGCCCGATGGCGCCGCCAACTCGCGGCGGAGAATGCAGACAAGGTCATCGTCTTTCTGGACAGCTCATACGGCATTTACGATCTCAATCAACTCGCCGCCCTGACCGGCATCAGGGTCAAGATGACCCAGACCGAGCGCGCTCGAATCAGAGAGGTTCTGGCGCAGTACGGCATAGACTTCCCTCCATAACCTCACAGAACCCTCCTGAAACCCATAACTTAGCGGGAATCGCCCGTCGCGAACTTGGGGCGCCGGTCAGACGCGCCTCGTATCGCCTTCCGCCCCCCAGAATCCACTCCATGCTACACTCATCAAGCCCCACAACCCCAGCAAGAGAATGTATTGCCTGCGTTATTCCCAGGTTCCGGCACGCCCGGACCCGTGCTAATTCCGTATTGTCAATTTGTGGAGCGTAATGTCATGTCGTCAGT
>JAYFQW010000072.1 GCA_034926675.1 Clostridia bacterium
GGACACTGACCCGATGGTCAATGTCCATTTGAGTCGCATTGATCGCGCGACAATGCTGGTTTGGCCGACACTGACAGCCTGCGGGACCAGAATCTTGAGAACCACGGAGCCTCATCAGCGGCTATAAACGACCTGCGAGACATTGCCTTACGCAATGCCAAGGCAATGCTCCGGGTACAGATTACCTAACGAGCTCAGGGCTGCAGCGAGAACCGAGCGATTGAACGCCCAGTTGAGGGGCTCATCTCCGAATTCCAAGCTGGGAACATTTACATGCGGGACGTGAGATCGAGGTTTGCGCGGGTTCAATGATGCGTACGGGAAACTCCTGGCAACGCGTGGTCTGAAATCCCCCGTAGACATGCAAAGAATTTCGACATCGCAGGATGACTCTGCCTTCTGCCTCACCGAACTACCTTGTATCCCGCATCCTCAACCGCACGGATGTAGGCATCGACTTCAGCCTGACCAGGCGTGTGGTTGACAGTCGCGGTCTTGGCTCCGAGGTCAACCGCCGCCGACTTCACTCCTGGAAGGCTGGAGAGGGCCTTCTCCACCGCCATTTTGCAGTGACTGCATGTCATTCCTTCAACACGGAGCACAGTCTGAGCCGAATCCGCGCCGGCAGCGACCGCCGCCCCCGCTGCGTTGGATGGGCCGGTGCTGCCAGTGGCGCCGATCTTCGTCTTTCGGAAACAAGGCATAGTATGAGTCTCCTTTCACTTCGCGCCGGATGCGCGAGCTCCGGCGCGTGCTCCAAAACGCTTGAGCCTCAGGGAGTTCGATACAACCGAGACTGAGCTCAACGCCATCGCAGCCCCCGCATACACCGGCGATAGTCTGCCGGAAGCGGCCAGGGGTATTCCTATTGTGTTATAGATGAACGCCCAGAACAGATTCTCTCGAATCACGCGGAGGGTTTGGCGCGAGAGCCTTATCGATCCCGGCAACCGGCTCAGGCCGCCGACTATCGTGATATCGGAGGCTTCCATAGCAACATCAGTCCCGCTGCTCATGGCGATTCCAACGTCTGCCGTCGCAAGAGCCGGGGCGTCGTTTATGCCATCGCCAACCATCGCCACCGCCAGGCCCCGCGCCTTCAGTCTCTCCACCTCCCGGGCCTTGCCCTCGGGCAGCACCTCTGCCAGTACATGGTCGTGAGGTATGCCCACTCTGTCCGCTATTGCCACAGCGGTTCGTCGATTGTCCCCGGTCACCATGTACACCTGCACTCCTAGGCGTCCGAGCTCACTGATGGCCTCTGGTGATCCGGCCCTTACCTGATCGGCTATTCCGTATGCCGCGGCGGGCTTTCCATTCACAGCCTGCACAACAGCGGTCTCGCCTCGCTCCTCCATTCGAGCGAGGGAATTCTCGACCGATCCCAGCTCAACCCCTAGCTCAGTCATGAACCTGCGGGTCCCAACTGCCACCCTCAGCCCGTCCACAGTCGCCTCCACTCCACGTCCGGGCGCCGACCGAAAGCCCGACGGCATCGGGATGTCCAATCCACACTGAGACGCTGCATTCACAATCGCCAGTCCCAGTGGATGCTCCGAGCCACGTTCGGCTGAGGCCGCAAGCCTCAGAACGTCTCTCTCCTCAAACGGAGGGAAGGCCTCATATCCCTGGAGAGATGGCTTTCCTACCGTTATGGTGCCGGTCTTGTCGAGGATGATCGCCTTCACCGAGCTGAGCCTCTCCAGATGCTCTCCCCCTCGGATCAGAATCCCGAGCTCCGCCCCTCGCCCAGTGGCAACCATGATTCCAGTTGGAGTGGCCAGGCCCAGAGCGCACGGACACGCAATCACCAAAACAGCCGTGGCGTTCACCAGGGCTCGAGATACATCATGCTCAACAATATACCAGACGAGAAATGTAAGAACCGCAATCCCCAGCACAACAGGGACGAAGTAGGATGAGACGACATCAGCAAGCCTCTGGATCGGCGCCTTGCTGCCCTGCGCATCCTCGACCATCTTGATGATCTGCGAAAGGGCAGTCTCGCGGCCGACCCGGGTTGCACGCATCTTGAGCATCCCGTGCTGATTCATGGTCGCTCCGGTCAGCCTGTCGCCGGATTGTTTGTCTACCGGAATGCTCTCGCCTGTGAGCATCGACTCGTCCACTGCGGAGAATCCCTCAATCACCTCGCCGTCCACAGGCACGCGCTCGCCGGGCCTGACAATCAGCATATCCCCTGCCAGAACCTGATCAACGGGAACCTGCCGCTCTCCGTCGGGAGTGATCAGCGTGGCTACCTTCGGAGAGAGCGCCATGAGCTTGCGGATGGCCTCACTCGTCCTTCCCTTCGCCGCGTATTCAAGGTTCTTGCCCAGCAGAACCAGGGTTATCACCACAGCTGACGCTTCGTAGTAGACCGGGCCAGGCGTGACGAATGTGTGCACGACACTGAGGATGTATGCTGCTCCAGTGCCCAGGGCCACCAGTACATCCATGTTGGCGCCGGCGTGGGCCACTGTACGGACCGCGCCAATGTAGAAGCGGGAGCCAGATATGAGCACAACAGGAGTTGCCAGAATGAATCCCACCATCGGTTCCATTAGAAACATGAACCTCTCATGCAAGCCGACCAGGTCCGCGATCATCCCGACCAGCATGGGCAGGCTGAACGCGGCCCCGATGTAGAACAGAAGCCAGTCATTGACAACACGCCTACGCCGTTCCAGAGCCCGCCTGGCATCCTCGCCCGCGTCCCGAACAAGCTCACGCGCACTGTATCCCGTGTTCTCCACCACTCGCACGATATCCGAAACCTTCAGAACCGTGGGGTCATACTGCACTCTAGCAGTCTCAGCAGCCAAATTGACAGAGGCGGCCATTACCCCAAGCTCCTTCTGCAGAGCTTTCTCTATTCTAGCCGAGCACGCGGCGCACGTCATCCCGGTTATGGCCACATCGAGCTGCTTCAACTCGCGTGCAGTCCCTGTGCTGCGTCCACTATCGTCAGATTCACGGCCCTTCGGCCTCACACTGTCCACCATGAACACCCCCAGCGGACGTCTGTCCAACCCGCCCCTTACCCACGGGGGGTATAGGTCCTCTTATTACTGTACCCCAGGGCATGTTGTTTGTCAATCTCGAGACGTCAATCGTCAATCGTCAATCCCAGCGAGATGTGCCTGAGGCATGAGAACTAGCTGATGACATCCGCAATATACTGCAATTGGACATTCGAGGACCGCAGACAATGATGAGGTGATATCACGTGATGCCCTCTCGCGAGTTCATTGAGATGGCCGAGATGGCCCACGCAGACGAAATACAGGCCGTGGACTTCTACCGCAGGATGGCCCAGGTCGCACCGACGGACCCCCTGAAGCGGGCGATCCTGCAGATCAGCAGGGATGAGATGAGGCATGCCTGTTTCTTCGGATCCGTGCTCTCACTCACGCGCACCCCATACGGGATGCCCTGTCCAGGTGGGACGCCCATGCCGATGCCTGTCCCTCAGCCGATGCCCGGACCCATGCTTGGATCGATGTGTGAACCGGTCATGCCTGCTCCCATTGAGCCATACACTGGAATGCCCTGCCCTGGATGGCCAGGACAGATAGCCCCGGAACCAGTATGTCCTGCGCCAGTGTATCCCGCGCCAGTATGTCCCGCGCCAGTGTATCCCGCGCCAGTGTATCCAAGTCCGACCTGTCCAGGCCTAACCTATCCGAACCCTGTCTACCCAGACCCAACATGCCCAGGGCCCGTGTATCCCGAGCCGGCGCCTGTAACGCCGATCTATCCATCCCCATGCTACCCGGGGCCCATGTACCCAGAGCCGGTGTATCCTCCGCTGGCGGGCCCGTGCCCGCCGTATTACCCGGAACCACAGCCAATGCCGCCCATGCAGCCGTCGCCATGTCCTGGTCCGATCCCGCCGGTGCCGGAGTTCCCTGAACCTCCTCCGCAACCGGAGCCTCCGAAAAAACCGTGCGCAGGATGCGGGCCTGGTGAAGCAGAGTCGTAGGAGCACAGTGAGGGCGACGCGTCCGAAGTGGATGCGCCGCCCTTTCGTAAGCCCCTCGATCAGCCCCTGAGTCGGCTCCGGAATCAGCTCCTCAATTGCCGAACCCGAATATGTCCAGGTTTCCGATGGCAGCCTGGTTGCCGATGAACGACCCGATGGCCGCGCCTGCGACCACATCCGATGGCCAATGCATCTGGAGCTGAACCCGGCTCCATCCCACTGCAGCCGCAAGTCCATAAAAGGCCGGCGCGAGCCATGGAAAACGCTCCGAAAGCACCGCTGCCATGGAAAACGCGTTCGCGGTGTGCCCGGAGGGCATTGAGTGGTAATCGTCGGACAATGTGAGGCCTGTGTACCGGCCCTGTTCCGCATGGAGGTAGGGCCGCGCACGCCCGCATACGACCTTCAGCACACCAACAACGGCAGCTGTTCCAGCAGTGGCGTTCAGGAGCGCCTCGCCTGTGGGAGGATCGATAACCAGAAAGGCTCCACTGAGAGCAATCGCCGTGCCTGCCCCACCCAGATTCGTCACGGCCTTTGCAATCCTAGTCCAGTCCTGCGCTTCCGCTGAGGCCTCTGGCGATGGGCTGCAGCTGGCCTCTCCCAGCATGGCAGTTGAAACCAGCTCACAAGAAAGAGCAGCCGTGTCGAACCCAACTGAGACTGCCTGTACTGGGATTCTGCAGACCATCCCGACCATGATCGCCGTAACTGCTACTGCCAAGGCCCTGCGCACCAGCTACACACTCCCTATCTTGGAAAACCCGATCCGAGAGAGACATCTGCTGAAGAGACTGAGACCACATTGCCGTCATCGCGGCGAATCACAAGCCTTCCCCAATCGTCGAGAGTGAGAGCCTCTCCGCCATATCTCTCCGTGGCTGACGTGACCGTCACATGCCTGCCGAGGGTCGCCTGCATCAGCTCAGATGCCTCCTCACGGATGCGCCTTACACGCCCCTGGCAAAGAGCGTCATAGACCACGGCAAGCTGCCCGAGCACTGCCATGAGAAGCACATCGCGATCTGGCGCTCCCGCGGGAGCGTGCTCTGCCAGAGATGTGGCAATGCCGCGCAGTTCAAGCGGGAATCCGCCTTCCGGAGGACACACGTTGATCCCGATCCCCACTGCAGCCCAGAGAAGCTGTGAGTCAACTGATGAGCCCTCAACCAGGACACCTGCTACCTTCTCTCCACCGATGAGCACATCATTGGGCCATTTCAGAATCGCCCGCGCTGACGTGGTGTCACGAATCGCTCGCGCTGCGGCAATGCCTGCTCCAATCCCGATCATCCCTCCGCGTTCAGCCTCAAAAGGAGGCCTAAGAACAACAGACAGCCACAGCCCATAATCCCCGGCCGATTGCCATGGCCTGCCCAACCTGCCTCGGCCAGCAGTCTGCCGCGCGGCGACGACCACAGTCCCGTCAGGCGCTCCCGCGGAAGCCATCTCCCGCGCAAGACGGTTGGTGGAATCAACCTCGTCAACACGTGTGATGTCAAAGCTCAGCATCCTCAACACCACCGATCTCGACTTGATCCCCTGCCGGCGCCTTTCTAGTCATCTCGCACTCAACATAGTCCATCGGTCCGCCTATTGGGGCATGGGGTTTTCTGACCCTCACCGTGACCTCGTCGAGAGCGTAACCGCTGATGACCTCGTCGGCGATGGTTCGTGCGAGCGTCTCGATTAGGCTGAACTCTCGCTCCTCAACAATCTCCTTCACCAGGGTGTACACGTCTACGTAGCTGATCGCCATGTCGAGATCGTCAACCCGCGCGCAGGCCCCCAAATCGCGGTACATGTCGACATCGACCTCGAATCGCTGCCCAAGTTCCTTCTCGGCAGCGAACGCCCCATGGTACGCATAGAAGACCAGATTCTTCAGAGTGATCCTGTCAGCCCCCATTGCGGTCCTCCTCTTCGCGCCATCCCTTGACGACTGCGTCAGTCATCCGTGCCGCCATTGCCATCTCTCTCACATCGTGGACTCTCACGATGTGAGCGCCGTAAGCGACAGCAAGTGCAACCGTGGCCGCTGTGCCATAGACTCTGTCGTAGACTGGTGTTCCCAGAACCTTGCCGATGGTTCCCTTCCGAGAGGCGCCAACCAGAATGGGCCTGCCGAGGCTGCGAAACTCGGCAAGACGCTTCATGATCTCGAGGTTGTGCTCTGGCGCCTTACCAAAGCCTATTCCCGGGTCAACAATTGTGTTACAAGCTGGGATGCCTCGCTCGCGCGCGAATGAGATTCTCTCCCTTAGGAATTCGCACACTTCATGGACAACAGATGTATACGTGGGGTTGACCTGCATATCCCATGGGCGCCCCTTCATGTGCATCAGCACGACTGGAGCGCCGTGCCGAGAGGCGATTGACGCCATATCGCCCTCTCCACGAAGAGCTGTTATGTCGTTGATGATGTGGGCTCCAAGATCAAGGCACCTATCCGCGACCTCGGCCTTGTAGGTGTCGATTGATATGATAGCATCAGTTTCCAGGGCGACCCTTTTCACGACCGGCAGAACCCGCCGGAGTTCCTCCTCGAGCGGGAGAGGCTCAGAACCCGGCCTCGTGGATTCCCCCCCGATATCGATGATATCAGCGCCGGATTCCAGCATGGCCACTGCATGCGCTACGGCAGCGTTAACCCCGGAGTGAGCGCCGCCGTCTGAGAAGGAGTCGGGGGTCACATTCAGGATCCCCATAATATAGGTTCTCTCTCCCCATCGGAAAGTCCTCTCCCCTATGCGGGTGTAACCTGGAGGGGCATCGTACGCCGCAAGGGTCGCCTCGATATCCGCGGCTATCGCCGGCAGGCCGAATGGCTGGGCTTTCAATGTGCTGATGGCCTGGGAGAACTGCTGCACGGTGCCCATCAGAAGGACGTCGCAGGAATCCCCATCCAGGTTCGCGGCACGGTAGGGCAATGCAGCCTCGCCGCCCTTAGAAAGCATCTCCTGCTTGATGATGATCGCAGCCTTAAGCGGCACGTCATAGAGCCTTGCGGCGCGAAACACGCCCTTAGGGGCCATGATGTCCGCTCCCGCCCGCCCGACTCCCATCGAGCGAAGCTCGGCCGCTGCCTCCGCCTCCGACGAAAGCAGAACAACCCTCGGGCCGACGCCCAGAACCACGCTATTCACATCAGTGCCAGCCATCAACAGTCCTCCCAACGATCTCAATCCGTCTATCTCAGCAATGGCAGGCCAGGCCCTGCGGCGCGAAACCATACTCGCCAGCCGCCGTGCTTGATCGGTCTAGTCGCCGCCGATCTTCCCAGCTACGGCCCTGACGGCCCTATGCCTCGACTCTTCCTTATCAGTGCTGTACCTAGCGGCAGTCGCCTGCGCATCTGCTACGAAACTGGCATCGCGTATGGCCGCCAGGTTTATCTTCATGTTGAAGACCGCGCCGCCCACGGCGGTGTCGAGCAGCAGCGCGGCCACCCCTGCATCGCTCACTGCGTTCTCGTTCCCTCGTTCAGCAAGGAAGGCGGCATAGCGCATGCCCTCCACGGCAAGCTCCGCAGTATGCTCGGGCGCTGCCACGGCTCCCTTGAGGGCGGCCTGAATGGCATCCCGGCGTGCACGCTTCTCATCATCGGTGCTCCGGCGCATCCGGTAAGCCGCCATGACCTGGTTGAAAGCCGCCGTGTCGTCATCCGCACACTTCAGCACGGCCTGCATCAGCTCTTTCGACCTCGCGCCGGCGGAAGCCACCTTGGCCGCATCCTCCGCTTCCATGCCCTCAGTGGAAGTCAGCCCGGCGACCATCGACACCAGCGCAAGGCCCATGGCCGCGGCGACGGCGGATGCACTGCCGCCCCCTGGCGCAGGTGTGCTCGATGCAAGCGCCTCCAGAAACTCAGAGACCTTCATATCCTTGAAATCCACTGCCAGAACCCCCCAGACAAATCATGAGACGCGAATTCCATTGCGCACCACATGGACCCCGCCCTTGACCACATCAGTGACGGTGTTGACGCCCACGGCAAACGGCAGGGCATCGACTGACGGAACATCGCACACCACGAAATCCCCGTTCTTCCCCGGCCAGATCGACCCGGCCACGTCGCCCCTGCCCACCGCGAAGGCAGCGTTTGCCGTAGCCGCCACAACCGCCTCGGCCGGGCTCATCTTCATCTGCAGGCATGCCAGGGTGATGACGAATTGCATCGACATCGCAGGAGACGTGCCAGGGTTGAAGTCAGTCGCAAGGGCCACGGGCGCCCCGAGCTCTATCATGGCGCGGGCATCCGCATACCTGTCGGACATCAGCGTGAACATCGTTGCCGGAAGAAGAACCGCCACAACTCCCGCCTCAGCAAGGCTTTCCATGCCGCCCCGGGACGCAGCCGCCAGGTGATCGGCGGAGACCGCCCCCAACTCAGCCGCGAGTTCAGCGCCTCCTATTGGATGGATCTCATCCGCATGGAGCTTTGGCTTCAGGCCATGCTCAAGCCCGACTCGGAGCAGTGTGCGGGACTGCCCCACGGAGAACACACCCTCCTCGCAGAACACATCGCAGAACTCCGCTAGCCCACGGCCAGCGATCTTCGGGATCATCTCACGCTCCACGAATCTCAGATAGCCATCGGCATTTCCCGAGTATTCCGGCGGAACCGCGTGAGCTCCCATGAACGTGCTCACTATGTCCACAGGGTGACCGGCGTCGAGAGCGCGCGCTGCCTCAATCTGCTTAAGCTCTGTTGTGGCGTCAAGCCCGTATCCGCTCTTGGCTTCCACGGTGGTAGTTCCGTGCATAAGCATGGTGTCGAGACGCTTTAGAGCGGCGGCAAGAAGCTCATCAGGGGATGCAGCTCTGGTTGCACGGACTGTGGAGAGTATCCCTCCGCCCGCCGCCAGGATATCCAGGTACTTGGCCCCTCCCAGCCGCATCACATGCTCATTGTATCGAGCGCCAGCGTGCACCAGGTGAGTGTGGGCATCCACGAACCCTGGGAGAACGGTCTTTCCCGTGGCGTCGATCACAGTTTGACGCGTCGAACCCGCGTCGTCTCGCGGGCGAAGCTCGGAAAGCCACCCCGGCTCGTTCCTTAGCACCTCATCGGTGGTTCCAACGTCGATGATCTTGCTGCCCCTCACGGCTATGGCGCCATCGAATATGATTCCCACATCCGCCTGGGAAGCGCCTGCGCGCGGCCTGCCAGCCGTTGAAGGCGAGGCGCAGGCAGCGAGTTCCGCGGCATGTATCAGCAATAGATCGGACGGCTCAGCTCTCAAGCTGCAGTGCGCCTCCTCTACTCCCACACCCGGGATTCGATGACTTGATCCCGCCGGAGAACGGGAAGCTGCAGGTAGTACGCGGCTGCATCAAGAACGGCATCCATAGGGATGAGCCCGATGAGCTCGCTCTCGACAACTGGCACTCCGAACCGCTCCGCCTCGCGCTTCACCATCTCGAACGCCCTGGCCACCGGTGTGTGCACGTAGTCCACAAGGTTCATCGTCACCTGCGCAACGCGCCGGTCCTCAAGCATCACCCCGAGCGCCTTCACATTCGCAAGCCCACCGCTGGATGCCCGCACCGCCTTAGCGATCTTCTTCGCAATTCCCAGATCACTAGTGCCCAGGTTCACGTTGAACGCGATCAGAGGCATCCTGGCGCCTATGACCACTGCGCCGGCGGTGGGATGCATGGCGGAAGGCCCAAAGTCCGGGGTGCGCTCAGGTGTCTTGATTGCCTGCTTGAGCCCCTCATACTGACCACGGCGCACATCCGCAAGGTTGCGCCGCTCAGGCCTTGTCGCAGCTTCTTCGTAGAGGTAGACGGGTATGCCCAATTCCTCGCCCACTCGTTTCCCCAACCGCCGGGCGATCTCGACGCATTCCGCCATGGCAACTCCTCGGATGGGCACGAACGGCACCACATCAGTAGCGCCCAAACGAGGATGTTCTCCACGATGCTGCTCCATATCGATGAGGTCGCGCGCACGGGAAATTCCGGCAAACGCTGCTTCCTCGCAGCCTTCGCCCGTTCCCACCAGGGTCACAACGCTTCGGTTGTGACTGGCGTCCGACGTACAGTCCACCACCTTGACCCCGGCAACTGCCGCCATTGCATTGACGATCTCCATTACAACATCGGGTCGTCGGCCCTCTGAGAAATTCGGGACACACTCGACAACCCGCTGCAAGCCCTCGGTGTCTGGCATGAGGTAGACCTCCCGGAAGATGATATTGTCTGTATCCAGCACAGACTACGCATTCTCCGCGCAGTCCGGGAATCCTCCCGTCCGGACCCACGATTGACGTGCCAGGCTGGGATCTCCCACAGGTCCAGAGGCTCGCGGCCAAGTGGCGCTTCTTCCAGGCACAGGATAGCGAACAGGAACCGGCCCCCCGAGAGGGAGGCCGGTCAGCCATGCCTGACGCAAGGCCGGAAGACGCGAACCTAGAATGAGTATCCCACGCTGAATGCCACTTCAGTGCCTGCCACGCCGCCAGTCAGGCCCATTGTGGCGTCAACGCCGAGGAACAGCGGATTGGAGAGCGCCATACGGGCGCCGATGCCGGCCACTAGTCCCCCCATGGCCTTATCAAGCCTCTGGCGGAACATGAGGCTGCCGTGCAGTCCGATCCCGTTGACTCCAAGCTTCTCGGCGAACACACCGGCCCCTAATGACTGGGAGGTGTACACGTGATCGCCAGCGATGCGACCCTCAAACACTGGACCCGCCACGATGGCGTTTCTGTACAGGGCCAGCTGGTACCTGCCTGCCAAGTCGTATCCTTCAGGCAGCACAGTGTATGATCCCTCAACGGCAGTGCCCCTGCCCAAGTCGTATCTTCCTCCCAGGGTGAGGCTCATGCCTCCGTTTCGCGACACATACCCCGCGGATATGTGGGTAGCGCCAGCAGCCCCGCTGGCAAACGCCAAGATGACTACTGCAATCAGTGGCGCCGCATACTTCCTCATGTTGTATCTCCTCTCGTTGTGTGTATGCGGGAATCAGGCTCGGGCATCATCCATGAGCATCATACATGAACGGCGCCGATACCAGTGGATTCGGGGACTCGTTCACTGTGAGTTCCACTCTGTACCAGCCTCCGGAGACAGGCAGGAGCGTCTGTCCGGGAGCGAGTTTGGCAGTGCCAATGTAGTTGTATACGGGCCCCCCAGTGAACCCAGGATACTCCCTCACGGCGATCACGCGCCCCTCGGGATCGTACCACCTCTCAGTGAGCTTCACAGGGCCATCGATCACCTGGAGCCTGACGTATGCCTGAACGAACGGATCGGACGCATCGAATGTGTCATCGAAGTCCACTGGCAATCCATCTCGCAGGCCGTTGCATGTGAGTGCGTATCTCACAATCACCGAAGGCCCCGTGGCCGCCCCAGACTGGTTTACGCCGCCCGTTGCCCCAGGCACAGCGTAAGCGGTGGCCGATGAGGCCACGATGAGACATGCGGCAATGATCGCCACAGCCAGTTCGGATAATCGCCAGGTCCAGGATTCCGCAGATCCCGCCATTTCGCACAGGCGCCGATTGCCCGCGCTCACACCCGCCCCCATCAGCGCACCTCCCCGATGATACCCTGGTAGATGATTCATCGCGAATCCTCGTTTTCCTTCGAACCAAACTCGCAAACCACAGTGCGGGAGCAGTTTCAGTAATGGTCCAGTCAGGGCCAGTGTAGTGAGATTCAGGCTGCAATGGATGCGCCCATGAGACTAGCTCTCTGAAAAACCTGATTCGTGGGGGTTTAGCTGGGTGGATGGGGGCTGCCATGTCATGGTGATTCGCGTGTGCCTATGTCGCTCGCACGCTCGGCAGGCAGCAACAACAGCGACCGGGCCGCCCCAACAGAGGGCGGCCCGGCCGAGGCAGCTTGTCTATGCTACTAGAACTGGTATCCAGCGCCGATCGAGAACAGAGTGTGCTTGTTCACATACTCGACCTGGCCCTTGACTGCGATGTTCTCGGTGATCTTGAACTTCAGGCCGCCAAGGCCGCCGATGCCCTTGGCCTTCAGCCAGTACATGCCCTGTGCATAGATGACGCCAGTGTCGCCGAGAGGCTGCTCAGCAAAGACGCCCGCGCCGTAGTCGAGAGCGGCATCCCCAACGATGGGGGCGAAGTTCTTGTTGTAGTTGACGCCAGCAACTGCTCCGAGCTTCAGAGCGTCGAGGTTAGCGAGAGCGTACTTGGCGTAGCCGCCAACGAGGTAGTTGATCGTAACAGGCTGTTCGCCCTCGGCCTTCTTGTACTCGACATAGCCGTTCGCCGATAGAGACAGCTTCTCGATCAGGTCGAGGTCAACGTTGGCAGTGCCAATGATGCCCCTAGTGGTCGCGGCGCCTCCGCCTTCCTCTAGCCCCACGATGCCGATGCCGACCCCAACAAACCCGCTAGCCGAGGCAAACGAGCTTAGTGCCAGTACTAGTAGGGCGGCGAGTGCAATGATGGTTCCCTTCTTCACAGATACCCCTCCTCAATGACAAGGTCTCGTGCGACTAATTCTCTCTGTTGCAGCAAACTCCTTCGCTCACGCCCAAAGAAAGTTCGCTAAATGCGGGTGATTTCCGCAGTTGTGGTGTGGTCATCCATGATTGCCGCGGATTCTACTGCCTGTGAGCAGATGTGGATCTTGGAAGGACTTTCCCCTCCGGCACAGAATTGTTCTTGGGTAAACTAGCTAGCCACCCATACAGCGAAGGAGGATCAACATGCTAAAGAAGAGCAAGCTTAACCTCGCCGTGATGGTCATCGTACTCGTGCTGGCTACAGCAATGGCCCTTGTGGCCCCGGCTGCGGCCTCTGCGGACAAGGTTTCGATTACTATCCTGCACGTGAACGATGTTCACGGTCGAGTGGATGCCTTCAAGCCCTCCGGGGCAACTGAGGATCTAGGCGCCTTCTCGAAGATCGCCGCCTATGTCATCTCACTCCGGGCTAGGGAAAATTCAAACATACTTCTCCTTTCCGCGGGCGACATGGTTCACGGAACGAATGTGGTGAACCTCTTCGGCGGACAGCCCATAATCGAGATCATGAATGAGATGGGCTTCGACGCCATGGCCCTGGGGAACCACGAGTTCAACTACGGGCAGGAACA
This sequence comes from Clostridia bacterium, assembly GCA_034926675.1. NCBI lineage: Bacteria > Bacillati > Bacillota > Clostridia > Clostridia bacterium. The sequence continues at coordinate 13,073 of JAYFQW010000072.1, forward strand.
GCTTCTCTTCCTCGATTCCATCGCCAAGTTCCCCTTCTTAGGCGCGAACGTCGTGTACAAGGCAGACGGGAAACCATTCGTTAAGGACTACACTATCAGGGAGATCGCAGGCGTCAAAATCGCCATATTCGGCCTCTCTCCCATAGAGACTCCGATAGTAACCCACCCCAAGAACGTAATCGGACTCGATTTCCTCGATCCTGCGGAAACCGCTCGACGAATCGTGCCCGAACTCCGGAAGCAGGCTGACATAGTTCTCTGCCTATCACACCTGGGTTATGCCGCAGACAAGGCCCTCGCCGCCGCGGTTCCCGACATCGACATCATCGTCGGCGGCCACTCGCACACGATGCTGGCAGCGCCTGAACTCGTGGGCAACACCATAGTCGTCCAGGCCGGCGAGTACGCACTCAACCTGGGCATTCTCAACATAGTGGTTGAGAATGGCAAGATCGCCGAGTTCAGCGGCAAGCTAATGCCGATCGTTGCAAGCATGCCCGCGTCGGCCTCGGAAAGTCCCGTTGGCGCAGCTATGGCCTCATACAACAAGTCACTCGCCGATAAGCTGGCGGTCAAGGTGGGAGAGACCCCCGTTATCCTCCAGGGCGAGCGGGCGGATGTCCGCACTCGCGGCACGAATCTGGCCAACCTCGTCACCGACGCCATGCGGGAGAGCACCGGCGCGGATGTCGCTATCGCCAATGGCGGCGGAATTCGCGCCAGCATCCAGGCTGGGCCGATCACCGTCGGCAATGTATACACCGTCCTCCCATTCGACAACACCCTCACAGTGATCGAAGTGACGGGCGATGTGCTTCTCAAGGCTCTTGAGCACGGAGTCGAGGCCTACCCGAAGCAGGCTGGATCATTCGCGCAGGTATCCGGCCTCACATTCTCATTCGATCCTGCCAAGGCCTCCGGATCCCGCATTCTTGAGGTCAAGGTCGGCGGCGTCCCGCTTGAGCCGACGAAGCTCTACACGGTGGCGACCAATGATTTCATGGCAGCGGGCGGAGACGGCTATACCTGGTTCCAGCAGGCGCGGGTGCTCTTCGCTTCAGGCGATATGCTCAGAGATATGTTCACCAGATACCTGCAGAACATCGGGGCCCTGGCGCCATCTGATGAGCTCAGGATCACCGTTGTGAAGTAACACCGCACCTAGCTGCCTGGGTCTGGCTGACTGGGCAGAGAGGCATCGAAGAGGCCCGGGAGCACTGCAGTGCCCCGGGCCTTGCCTCATCCACGTTTAGGTTCGTCGCACGGTGATCGGCCTGCGGCTGTCCTCCCGCCATCAGCCGTCAGATGTTGAGCGTGTCCAAGATCTGCCTGTATCTCTGGGACAGAGTCGAAACAGACACCTGATATTTCAGCGCCACGCTCGCCTGGGTCACCTGTTCCTTTCGGGCGACTGCCGATGCGTACTCGACTGACGCCGCCCATGTGCTCGCGTGGACCACATTAGGCTTCGCAGCTGCTACATAGTCCGACCACATTTTGGCTGTAGCGAATATCTGATCCTCAGTGTACCCATCCTGCCGCATCATCTCATCGAGAAGCTTGGCGACGGAGTTCTCCTTGGGGCCTAGCAAGCCGCAGGCGGCGCTGTTGGCGTCCTCTGCACCGCATTGGGACCCGGCAGTATCCCTCGAGCTGCCGCCATCGAGAACCTGACGCCATAACCTCTCAACGTCCAGAGAGGGCATGCCTGCGCGCCTCTTGAGGCTCTCCAGATACTCAATGTCTTTGAGGAGATCCTCCACTACTTTCCGGCCCAACCCCGAAGCCACCGCGCCTCTTGGGCTCTCTCCAAGGAGCGCTGGAAGGGGCGTATCGGCCCATATTCCGTAGTGAGCTTCGAGAGCTTCGCGAATGATGCCGTCTATTGCCTCGCGCGCCATCTCCATTGCTTCCCTGGAAGGCCTCTTCTGCCTCCGCTCTGTTCCTCGAGCCCCGGCCTCGCGCGCTGCCACATTTCCGCCGAGGGACTTCCTCAGAAGGTTCCTGCACGATCCCAACGCGCTCCGGCTCTGTGCATACACAATGAACGCCTCACCATCGAACACCATCAGGGCGGCATCGTCAACTGAGTATGGCGCCGCCCCTGAGAACTCGGCAGATGATGCGGGCCTAAGCCACGCGTAGTGGGTCTCCGTGCGCCCTCCCTGCCCCGCCTGCTCACCCAAGAGCCGCACCTCATTCATGCTGCTCACCGCGGCCCTGGCCTCATCCGGATCGCTCACAACAACACGCGACCTGTAGAGCTTCTCGGCGCCCGCCTCGCGGACCTCCGTTGGACCGTCCTCGTCAGGTCCGTCGGAATCGCCATCCACATCCCATACACCCATCACGACCCTGACAAGCCGTCTGAGGCTGGCGCCGGACATCTTCAGGAACCCTTGCCATCCGCCAATGTATCCCTGCGCGCGGGCGGACCGAAACACATGGCCCAGTACCTTCAGGACATACCTGAGCAAAGGCCTTGGCATGGGCATGGCGGTTGCGCCCATCGCGTATCCGCCATCCACCGAGAGAAGCCTGGTGAGCATCGGAGTCCACCTAACCATTCCGACTCCTGCCCCTTCGGCGATCACATCGTATTCGCCGCCGAGAACCACGTCACGAAGGACGACATGGTTCTCCGACACTATGCTTTCAATCTCATACAGCGCAAGAGTTGAGCGCGTCCACTGGGAGAGTGCGCGCTTCTCCCAGTCCGGCAGGTCGCCCTCGTCGATGGAATCAAGGAACGCGCGGGCAATGGATGTGCCGATGCTGTCATCCTCGTAATCGAGCATGACCCACTCAAGGAATTCATCCTCTATCGCCCCGAAGTCGATAGCGTCCTCGTCAAGCGCCGTTTCACCCGACGCCTCCTCCACGAACCTGCGAAACCCGTTTGTCACAACGTCGCCGTATTTCGAGTCCTTGGAGAAGGTCAGGAGCAGCTCAACGAGGCGCCCGAACCTGATCTCCGTTTTCCTCTGTTCGAAATCCACGATAACGCCCTGGATGGACATTGGGACCCTCCTCAGTCAGATCAAACGGAAACTGGATGCTATATCCGAGCACAGCTGCGAGCGCTTGCCCCTCTCAGATTCCAAGCAGGCTGCAGTGAGCACAATCACATCCGCGCGCCGGACCACGGTAAGCTGGTAGAACCACACCCTATCCCCGGCATCGGCTGAGCGGCAGGAGAACCGCGCCACCCAGGAATCGGCGCCCTTAACCGCGCCAGGCATTCCCGAGCCATCAGCCTTGTAGTCGGACAGCCCAGCGACCTGGCCGGACCCGATCTTGTCGGCCACTGCCTGTGCATAAGCCCTCGCGCTTGCTGCCGACGTGGGATCGACGATGACATTGACCCTTGGGCCGAATGCGGATGTCCGCCCATCGCCGATGGAGACCACGGATCGCGGAACACAGTATTCATCAGCAAGCCTTCCCCATCCGTCGGGGTAACGAAAGGCGAACCCATATTCCCGGTTCACATACTCCCTCTCACCTAAGACCGCGCTTCCTGCCAGTGGCCCTGATGCCGCCTGCGCAGGGAGAGAAGGCATTAGCGCTAACACCGCTGCCGCCGCCGCAGCGGCCACGGCAAGCACTATGGCGTGGCGAAAAGCCGCCATGGAACAGGGCATTTGAATTACCCCCAGGAGCAAGCTTGATCAGCCGTTCCGGGCTGTTCGCGCGTCCACGGACGGGAATCGGAAGGCCAATCTCAATATGCGGTATTCTCCGTTCCTCGGAAAACTCCTTGAAGGCGCTCATCCACCGGACGCACTCCCGAAGCGTCCGGCAGGCGCCGCACGAACTCACGCAGGCGGACGCTGTCGGCAAGCCCCATGCTGGCCAGGACATTCAGGGGAACGATCATGTTCGGGGAGAGATCGGCCAGGGGAATGAGCACAAACGCCCGCTCCCACATTCGAGGATGCGGGATAACAAGATCCGCCGTATTCACGCGCTCATCCCCGAGAAGCAGGATATCTACATCGATGCTCCTCGGCCCCCAGCGTTCTAATCGCACTCGGCCCAAGGCGGTCTCCACGGACGCCGCGAGCGCTAGGAGTTCCGCAGGGGCGAGGCTCGTGTGGGCCATCACGACGCAGTTGAGGAAGGACGGCTGCTGAACAGGACCCCAGGGCTCGGTCTCATAGACACGAGACACCGCCGGAGACGACATCCCACTCGCAGACGAGATAATCGCTGCCGACTGCCGTAGGTTTCCGAGGCGGTCCCCGATGTTCGATCCTAGGCCAAAATAGACAGGAAGGAGGCGGACAGCGCCAACTCCCGCATCGTGCACAGCATCACGGCAACATCCCGGCTCAGCATTCATCAGCTAAGCTGTCTCCACCACAGCCCCAGTCGGCGTCATCGGAAGAACAATCGAGGAAGCCTTCACCTTCGCGGCGGACAAGGCGCTCAACATGGCAATGGAGACCGGTTCCGGGTTCGTATCAGCGCCAATGATGGCCATTATCGAAGGGCCGGCGCCGCTCATGTACGCCCCGAGCGCCCCTGCATCGCAGGCAGCATGCACGGCGTTCACAAGCCCAGGCACCAGTGAAGCTCGATACGGTTGGTGAAGCCTATCTTCCATGGCGTATCTCAGGTTCGCATAGGCGCCGGAAGCAAGCGATGCCACGAGAAGCGCTACACGGCTAACGTTGAACACGGCATCAGAGTACTGAACCGAGCGCGGCAACACATTCCGGGCAGCCTCAGTGGACACGTGGAAATCAGGGATGGCCAGAACTGCCCACAACTCCACCGGAACAGGCGCCTTCGCCCACAGGACCCTCGACCCCACCAGCGAAGATGCCGTGACTCCCCCTAGTATGCAGGCGGCGGTGTTGTCGGGATGCCCCTCGATCCTGGCCGCCAAGTTCAGCCTGGCCTGCAGATCGAGCACTCCACCCAGAAATGTGTCGGCTGCAATCAGACCCGCCACAATCGCCGCAGCACTGCTGCCAAGCCCGCGCGCAACTGGAATTCGGTTCACTATCCTGACCTCTACAGGAGGCGCTGCCCGGCCCACCTCGCGGAACACCGCATCGAAGGCGCGGATAGCCAGGTTGTCGCTGCCCAGCGGTATCCGGTCGTCCGCCGGCCGGCCATCCGCGGTCATCACCAATGCCCTGGATTCCCCACAGGGCATGAGCTGGAATATCGTCTCATCCCGCATCTCCAGCGCCATGCCAAGGGAATCGAAGCCGGATCCCATGTTGGCCGAGGTGGCAGGAGCTCGCACAATTACCTTCTCAAATCCCATGCCAAACACACCATCCCTCATCCTGTTCAAGGCCGCGCTGAGCTAATTCTGGCTGCATACGGGCCTAGATTCCGATTAGCCTGGCCACAGCATCCGCGCTTGCCTCCACCGATGAAACCTGCCGCATTCCGGATGCCTGTCCGATCGCGATCTGCGGATCCTTGAGGCCATGCCCTGTGAGCACCACTACCACCCGCTCCCCATCGCGCATCCTGCCTGTCCTGATCATCCTGATCACCCCTGCCAGCGGCGCGCAGGAGGCGGGCTCCGCAAAGATGCCTTCTGTCGACGCGAGCATCCCGTAGGCCTCCAGGATCTCCTCATCGGTGACCGCCTCTATGAACCCGCGGGACTCCCTAGCCGCAGCCACCGCGCTTGTCCAGCTCGCCGGGTTGCCTATTCTTATGGCTGTGGCCACGGTCTCCGGATTCGGCACGGGCTCTCCGCGGACTATCGGCGCTGCGCCCGCTGCCTGGAACCCGATCATCCTCGGGAGAGAGCCGGCCCGCCCGGCAGCCTTGTATTCCTTGAACCCCTTCCAATAGGCAGTGATGTTCCCCGCGTTGCCCACTGGGATGGCCAGGTAATCCGGAGCAGCCCCCAGCTGATCCACAACCTCGAACGCGGCCGATTTCTGCCCCTCGATGCGATATGGGTTGACCGAGTTCACAAGGGCGATGTTGTGTTCGCTGGTGAGCTTCCTCACGATCGCCAGAGCATCGTCGAAATTGCCCTTAACGGCGACCACTGTGGCCCCGTGCATCATGGCCTGGGCGAGCTTACCCATGGCTATGGCGCCATCTGGTATCAAGACGATGCATCTGAGCCCAGCGCGAGCGGAGTACGCCGCAGCAGACGCGGATGTGTTGCCCGTGGAGGCGCACATCACGGCCGGAGCCCCGCTCTCTATAGCCTTCGAGATGGCCATTGTCATCCCGCGATCCTTGAACGAGCCTGTCGGATTCACACCTTCGTATTTCACGTACAGCTCGATCCTGGGCGCGCGCGAGCCGCCTTTCACGGCCTCATCCGCGATCTGCCCTGCAATGCGCTCCGCCGGAATCAGCGGCGTATTCCCTTCTCTGAGAGTCGCCACCGGAGTATCTGCATCAACAGGCAGGAACTCCCGATATTCCTCGATGACCCCGCGCCACGCTCTCGCCACAGCTATCACACCTCCGTTGAACGGATCGCCCCAGGCGCCGCCCTCATGAGCATAGTGAACGACACTCCCGCGAGTACAGTAAAGATCCCCAGGGCGCTCCATAGCATCACCCATGTGCTCCACCCTGCCCTAGCGCCGCGGTAAACCACGAAACCCAGTCCTGCCAGAACCACCGATACAAGCAGCCAAACGATTATCCCATTCAGGTTGCTCTTCATTGCCCTCTGAGGGTTATCCCACTTGAGATATGGCCGCACCATGTCCACGTGCAAACTCACAAAGGTGATCCACAGTGTGCCCGCAAGCGCGATTGCAGATGCCATGAGAAGGCTCTTTGGGGGGAGCTTCACAATCAGCTGCAGGATCACCGCAAGCGGCACGGCGGCAAACAGGTCGAATCCCAGGGCGAAGGCGAGCTTGCCGCGGATCAGCTTTTCCGCCGATACGGGTATGGCCTTGTTGATCCAATAGTCCTTCCCGTCTCTAGAGAACGCGGTGGACGACACCATGTGCAAACCCGCAGTCCACATGATCATTGCAGCGTACACCAGAGCACGGTAGGAGGCGGTTTGCGGAGACGTGAGCATGTTCATGAGCGCAACGAGCTGAGGATCACGATTGGCGTCTCCTCCTATTACAAACCACACCAGCAGGAGCCCTGGGAAGATCAGAGCGTTGACGAACCCGTTCATGGCGTAGGCCGGAGTCCTCAGGAAGATTCGGAGGTCCCGGTGGGCAATCGCGGCCACTGCCGATCTCGACGCCCACAGTGACTCGCTCGGCCGCTCCTCGCCTCCGAATGCGCCTCGGGCGCCCTCGCCTGCGCCCTTCGCCCTTGCTTCAGCGCCACGCCTCGAGCGATCTCGACCCCTCCTGTTGCCGCCCGCGGCCACCTCGGCGCCTGCCAATAGCCCGGAGTAGAACATCCTGCTCCCAACGACGAGCACTGCCGCAACCCCCGCGGCGGACACGGCCGCGAACAGGAGCAGACTTCCGATTCCTTGAACCGTGCCAGGGCGCGACAACGCAACCGACGCCCAGAGGCTTGGCGGAAACCGCACGGCGATAGTGCGAGAGAGCGAATCCTGCACCGTCATGAGATAGTTCATCATCTCAGCTGCTGACCTGGGCTGCATATGCATCATGGCATACTGGAACCAAAAGTAAGCGCCAAAGAAGATCACAGACCCGATCACCATGAAGAGGGTCTGGCTCTTGCGCACATTGACGAACTTCATGATCACCATGGCTGCTATAGAGGATATGGCGAGCGGGATCACCGGCGCCAACAGGAATACGGCCAGAGCTGTTATCCAGTACAAGAGCCCGGCGCCTGACCTCGCCGCGTACACAGCAAAGGCCGGGATGAGCAACAGCGCGAGGGTGATGTACTCGTTCACCATAAGGACCGCGAACTTGGCCAACACCACGGTTCCAGGGAGGATCGGGAGAGGGACCAGAGTGGGCGTTTCGCGCGAGAAGTAGAACGCGCCTATCACCCAGAACAGGCCCAGGATCAGAACTGTAATCTGCCCCGCCACAATCACGAGAGTCAGTATCATGTTCCCCTGTCCGAGGGTCTGGCCGTTTACATAGATCGCGTTCAGAAGCGCGATGTAACCCGCCATCATCGTCACGCCGGAGGAGGCCAATGCCACTGCAATCATTATCGGCTCCCATAGCCGTTTTTTCTGGACAATGTATGTGTACCGGCCATATGAGAATCCGAAGTTGAGATTCAGCAGGGTCCGGAATAGAGCCCAGAACTGCTTCACACTACTCATGGCTTCCCTCCGTGAGCTGCAGGAACAGCTCCTCAAGCGACTCCTCTCCGGGCACGCCGATTTCCCCCGAGGTTCCTGACGCCGTGCCGCGAGCGCCCTTCCGCAACTCATCTAGAGTGCCTAGGGCTATGAGCTTCCCATGGCTGATGATGCCCACGCGATGGCACAGCCTCTCGGCGACCTCAAGCACATGAGTAGAGAAGAACACCGTGCCGCCATCTTCACAGTGCTTGTTGATCAGGTCCTTGAACAGGTGAGCGCTCTTCGGATCCAGACCCACCATGGGTTCATCCAATACGAGAAGCTTCGGCCGAGACAGCAAAGCCCCCGATAGGGCGAGTTTCTGCCGCATTCCATGGGAGTAGCTTGCGATTATGTCGCGCACGGCCCCCTCAAGCTCGAACATCCGTAGGAGTTCCGCTGCCCGCTCCTTCCGGATAGCCGAAGGGACCCCGTATACATCGGCCATGAAGTTCAGGTACTCAACACCTGTGAGTTTCTCAAAGAGATCCGGGTTGTCGGGAACAAAGCCCATGCGGGACTTTGCCGCAACGGGATCCTGGGAGACACTCTTCCCGTCCACTGTGATGCTGCCGGAATCCGGCGACAAGAGCCCCACAATCATCTTGATCGTCGTGGTCTTGCCTGCGCCGTTCGGGCCGAGAAAACCGAATATCTCTCCGGCGGACACGTCAAGGTTAAGGCAGTCGACCGCCCGCACTGAGCCTTTCTTGTAGCTTTTCGACAGGTTCTCGATCCTTAGCATGGACATGCTCCCCCCGCGCGGCATTCCGGCCCGCGCTGTTAATGCGTTAGGTTATCCGAATTGTACTCCGCCCCATCAGAGGGTGTCAACCAACCGTCTCGCCATCCTTATCGATCGCCGCGCCCTGCTGCCGGTTTTCCGATGTGGATACCAGTCATAATACTGGGCGCGAGTTCAACAAATCCTGTATGTGTTGCAGGTTTTATGGACAGTTGCAGCGAATATATGCAAGGCCAAATATGGCAAGCCGCGTGGATCACGGGCGGCCTTGCCGCATTCCCATCACAAAGGAGGCGTCTTGTTTGAAGAGGATCCTTCTCATCGCGATGGCCGTGCTCACTGTCCTCGTTCTGTCTTTCGGCGCCTACTCAGCAACTCAGCTGATCTTGGCCACAGGCGGCACCGCGGGCACCTATTACCCGTTTGGAGGCGCTATCGCCAACATCGTCAACAAGAGGGCGCCCTCGCTCAGCATGAGTGCACAGTCAACAGGCGCGTCCGTGGAAAACATGAGGTTAATCAGCAAGGGCGAAGCAGATCTGGCAATCGTCCAGAATGACACAGTCCACTACGCGTTCAACGGAATCGAGGCCTTCGATGGCAAGCCCCTCAAGAACTACGGCGTCGTCGCATCTCTGTACCCAGAGGTCATCCAGTTCGTGGTGAAGGCTGATGGACCGATTAAGAACTGGACAGACATCAAGGGACGCCGGATCTCCGTTGGCGCCCCCGGGAGCGGCACCGAAGCCAATGCTCGTCAGGTGCTGAGCGCGTACGGAATCACCTACAATGATTTCGAGGAGCAGTACCTGTCGTTCGCAGAGAGCGCCAACCAGTTCAAGGATGGGCACATCGACGGCTTCTTTGTGACGTCGGGAATACCCAACTCCGGCATCCAGGATGTGTCCACCCAGCATAAGATCAGGATCCTCTCTATCCCCGCCGATAAGATGAAGGCAATCCAGGCGAGCTACCCCTTCCTCGCAGCGACGAAGATCCCTGCAAAAACCTACCTGAATCAGAGCGAAGAGGCCAACACCGTAGCGGTCATGGCGATCATAATCGCAGGCAACGGCCTCAAGGAGCAGGACGTCTACAACATAACCAAGGTCTTGTTCGAAAATGGCGGAGAACTTGCAGCCGCCCACTCCAAGGGCGCTCTGGTCCTTCTGGAAACCGCTCTCGACGGGATATCCACCCCCCTGCATCCGGGCGCCCAGAAGTACTACAAGGAGAAGGGCATAGTCAAATAGCGGCCGGGCAGGGTCTATGAGGCCTTCTCCGGCACAAGTGTATGGAGGGTCGGCCGGGCGCGCTGTCCGTCTTCAGTGCGGACCGAACGTCCGGCCCACGCTATTATGAGGAGCAGAAATCTGCTGTTCACAGCGGGGGTCCTCGCCGCAGCAGCGCTCTTGGCTCTCGCGATGGCCCCGCGCTCATATCGCTTGGTTCTGCTAGCCGGAGGCGGACGAATCCTGTACAGCTCCGCGGTTGAGCCGGGCGATACCTTTCAAATGGAGTTCACCCATTCAGTAGCGAGAACGCCAGTCATCGAGAAGTTCATACTGACCGAGAACGGCAAGATCAAGCTCTATGAGACGGCGTACCATGACTTCGGCGCCGGGCTGCCCACTGAGCCAGGCGAGGGAGAAAGGATGATCCTCGAACCTGACGCCATACGCATAGTGGGAATGAGCCGCGAGTTCGATAGAATCGCCTTCAGAGTGGGCGGAATCGCAAGGCACAGGTTCTCATGCAAGGGCCAGGTCATCGACTTGGCGAGCGTGGTAGAGCCGGGATCCGAGGTCGATCTGGGAGTGGAGGCGGCCCGACGGCTGCCGCTCTTCATAAGGGGGTACTGAGGGCTTTGGCGAAATCCAAGAAAGGCACAGACAAGCTGCGCAAGGCCGCAGCAGTTCCGAGCGCCGCTGGCGGAGCGCCCCGCGCGGTCGATTCTGATGCGGTGAACATCGAGGAGATACTGGCCAAGTACGACCGGGAGTCGGCCACCAGGCACATGGCCAGATGGCTCTCGATCATCGTCACGGTTGTCGCGATTGCGTTCGCTCTGTTCCAGCTGTACACCGCGATCACCGGCGAGAAGGCCCCTCAGATTCAACGCATCACGCACCTGGGGTTCGTCCTCGTCCTCACGTTTCTGCTGTATCCGCCCACTGTCAAGGGGCGCGATAAGTTCGCATGGTTCGACCTGGCGCTAGTGGCCGGTGGAGCGGCTGTGGCAGGCTATTACCTCCTCAACTACCGCGGCCTCATGCTCCGGGCAGGCGACTACACTAGCCTCGACATGGTCATCGGGTGTGTGGGAATCCTCTTGGTGATTGAGGCGGCCCGGCGCGTGGTCGGGCTTCCGATCACTATCTTGGTGTCAGTTTGCCTGCTGTACGCTTACTTCGGAAAGTACATGCCAGGCTTTCTGCAGCACCGTGGTGCGTCTTTCAGCAGGTTGGTCACCCACATGTTCTTCACCACCGAAGGTATACTCGGAATTCCACTCGGCGTCTCATCCACCTTCATATTCCTCTTCATCATGTTCGGCGCCTTTCTCGAAAAGACAGGCATCGGCCAGTTCTTCATCGATCTTGGCAACGCCGTCGCAGGTGGACAGAGAGGCGGACCGGCGAAGGTGGCTGTGTTCACATCGGCCCTTGAGGGAACCGTATCCGGAAGCTCTGTCGCCAACACCGTAGGCAGCGGAAGCTTCACAATACCGATGATGAAGAGCCTCGGCTACCGGCCGGAATTCGCCGGCGCAGTTGAGGCGGCAGCCTCCACAGGCGGACAGATCATGCCCCCGATCATGGGCGCCGCCGCCTTCCTGATGGCGGAGTTCCTCGGGATCCCATATGTGCAGATCGCCAAGGCCGCCATCATCCCCGCTCTTCTCTACTTCATGGGAATATGGATCGGGGTGGACTTAGAAGCGGCCAAGAGCGGCCTCGTGGCCATGCCGAAGGACAAGATCCCCAGGCTCGGCAGGATACTGGCTGAGAAGGGTCAGCTTATCCTCCCCATCGTCGGGATGGTGTTCTTCCTATCCACAGGCAGGACGCCCACAAAGGCGGCCATCTATGGGATCATCCTGGCGATTCTGGCAGGGGTGCTCAAACGCGAGACCGCTGCCCCAACGGCAGCCTGGGCAAAGCCCATGATGCCCAACTTTGACCTAGTGTCAGGCATTGTCATTGCCTTCACCGCAGGCGCGTTCGCGATTCGTGAGTTCATGTCGGTTCCGCTCTGGAACGCAGTTCTGCTGGGAACTCTGCCTCCAGTGGTCTATTTCGCACTGCTCCGTCTTCTCACGATGGGCTCTGGAAATGGCAAGAACGCCGGCGCCGGGCTGCTCACATTCCTCGTGAAGCATGGAGATATCGTCCTCACTCTGGGCGGACTCGCATACATGCATTTCAACGGCCAGTCCGCCACTGCGTGCGTAGTCTACGGGGTTGCGATGTTCTTCCTGAGTCGTGCGCTCGTGGGCGCCCCACAGGTGAGCCTGAAGCAGTTCTTCGCAGCTCTCGAACAGGGCGCCAGAACCTCAGTCGGCGTGGCCGTGGCGTGCGCATCGGCAGGCATCATCGTGGGCACAGTCACCCTCACAGGGCTCGGGCTCAAGCTCGCTACCGGGCTTGTCGACCTATCAGGCGGACATCTGCTGCTCACGCTGTTCTTCACGATGCTCACATCGCTCATACTCGGAATGGGCGCTCCCACAACCGCCAACTACGTAATCACGTCTACGATAGCTGCGCCCGCGCTGATGAGGCTAGGCGTGCCGCCGCTCGCAGCCCACATGTTCACATTCTACTTCGGCATTGTGGCAGACGTTACACCGCCTGTGGCGCTCGCGGCATTCGCAGGCGCAGGAATCGCCAAGGCGGATCCGTTCAAGACTGGAGTCAACGCCACCAAACTCGCCATTGCAGCGTTCCTGATTCCGTATTTCTTCGTGTACAGTCCCGACCTGCTGCTGATCAACGCGTCGTGGCTGCACACTCCCAGGATGATCCTGGGATCCCTTGTGGGGATGGTCGCTATCGGCGCCGCAGTCGCAGGATGGCTTCGCACACACTCTCCATGGTGGGAGCGGATCTTGCTGTTCGCTGCTGGCCTGCTTCTGATCGATCCAGGCCTCGTAACGGACGTGATAGGCCTCATCCTATTGGCTCTCTGCTTTGCGACCCAGACTGCCAGACTACGCCGCACTGGAGGCCCTAGAGGGCCAGTCGTGCGCAGGTTCGCGTAAGCCTGGCAGGCCTGGCAGAGGCCCCTGGCAGCCCGGCTCGCCTCTCCTGGCTCAACCCCGCCACGGCACTGCAAATGAAAGGCCCCCCGCGTCTCCCTGCTGGGAGCAGCATGCGGGGGCCTTTCTTCTCTGTTTCTGCTGGCGCAGCCCAAGCCCAGGCGGCTGCCGAAGCGGCCCGCGGCCTGGCTACAACTTCTCCGCAGGACATGTTGCCCCGTCGAGCTCAGCGATTTTGTCGCGGAGCGCGGCGGCGCAATCCTCTGGAGTGGCCACGTTGATGTAGAACCCGGAACCCCACTCGAACCCTGCCACCTTGGTCAGCCTGGGCACGATCTCGAAGTGCCAGTGGTTGTACCTCTCGTCTCCTGCAGAGGCAGGAGGGGTGGAATGGAGAACGCAGTTGAACGGCGGGTCTCCGAGTACTTCCGACAGGCTCCAGAACACCTTCTTGAACAGCCTGGCCAGCTCCATCATTTGCGTCTTCTCCATCCGTTCGAAGAACGGGGAATGCGCCTTGGGTGTGATCAGAATCTGGAATGGCAGGTACGACGCGTAAGGCGCATGCGCGATGAATTCGTTGTTCTCGTAGATGATGCGCTTATTGTCCGCCCTCTCCTGCCTGATCACGTCGCACATGATGCAGCGCTCTTTCAGCCGGAAGTACTCGGCCGAACTCTCCTGCTCTTCCGCTACACGCTTGGGAACCACGGGAAGCCCTATGAGCTGTGAATGCCCATGCGCCTGAGAGGCGCCTGCCTCCGGGCCGTAGTTCTTGAATATGAGCACGTATCTGAGGGCAGGATTATGCATCAAGCCAATGAGCCTGTCCCGATACGACCATAGCATCTCCTCGAACTCGTGCTCGGTGCTTGTAGCCCAGGTATGGTTGTGTCTTGGCGACTCGACTATCACCTCATGTGCGCCGAACCCGGTGGCCATATCGTACATCCCCTGACCAATCCGCTCCAGGGGGATGCCAGGATCGACAGCGGAGTACTTGTTTGGGATCACCCTGATCCACCAGCCAGGAGTATCCCTCTGGGTGCCCGCATTCCGGTAAGCCGCGACCTCCGGCGGGGTCATCATCTCGTTGCCTTCGCAGAATGGGCACTTGGGATCCCGCTCCGGCATATCCGGAGAGGTGACTGGGGCAGGCGAATGCAGTTGGCTGGGCCTCTTGGCGCGTTCAGTAGCAATGATCACCCATCTTCGAGTGACTGGGTCTTTTCGCAGCTCTGACATGTGGTCACCTCTGATTCTCAGATTCCTTCAACATCAGGCGGGGCAGGTTCAGCCTTGTGCCCGCGCCGACGACAGGTCCCGGTACAAAGAGATGTAGTCATTCACCGATCTGTTCCACGAGTAGTCCGCTGTCATACAACGCACCCTTGTGGCAAGGCAAGCCTCTGGATCGCGGTACAATGCAAGAGCCCTGCTCATCGCCTTGTGCAGTTCCTCCCAGGAGTAGTTCCAGAACACCACGCCAGTCTCAGGCTCCGTCACAGAATCCCGAAGGCCCCCAACGGCTCGGACGATGGGTATCGATCCGTACCTCATGGCTATCATCTGCCCGAGCCCGCACGGCTCGAACTTGGATGGCATCAGGAAGAAGTCGGCCCCCGCGTATATCTCGTGCGCCAGGTAGTTGCTGAAAGCGAGCTTGACTCCTACCTTGCCTGGGTAGGCATGGGCCAAACCCCGAAGAGACTCCTCGTACTCAGCCGATCCTGTTCCCAGCACCACGAACTGCACGTCCTCAGATGCAAACCTGCGGACGGCCTCGATCAGAATGTCGACTCCCTTCTGCTCGAAGAGACGTCCAACAAAGCCGAAGACCGGCGCATCGGGTCTGTATTCAAGGCCGAACTTGGCCAGCAGCGATCTCTTGTTGTGCTCACGAGCGCCAATGGATTCCACATCGTACTGGGACGCAACCAGCGTGTCTGTGGCCGGGTTCCATTCGGCGTAAGAAAGCCCGTTTAGTATCCCCCGAATCGAATCGCGCCTTGCGGCAAGCACTGCCTCGAGCCCCATTCCGAATTCGGGTGTCTGGATCTCGGAAGCGTATGTCGGCGATACCGTGGTTACCTTATCTGAGTAAGTTATCGCGGCTTTCAGAATGTTGAACTTGCCACCGTACTCCGCGCCATTCGGCTTGAACTGCTCCCATGGCAGCGATGAGTAGAGGAAATCGCTCCAATCGCCCTGCCCCTGAAATGCAAGGTTGTGGATTGTCGTTACAGTGCCGGGGTCTCCCGGACACCCGTACACCCTGCAGTACACTGGGAGCATACCGGTATGCCAGTCGTTCGCGTGAACCACATCAGGCTTGATTATGCGCGCAAGCTCATACGCCGCCTTGGAGAAGAACATGAAACGGCGCATGTCATCTGGAAAATCGTATGGCCTCTCTCTGGCGAAGTAGGCCCCGTTCCGTATGGCGTAGAGCGTGAGATTGGGGGCTATGGAGGCAGTGTGCACCTGCCCTTCCTCGCGGCCGTAGCCCATGGGCGGGTAGACAGATCCCCATTCCTCCAGCGACAGTCCGTTCCATTTGGCAGTCTCGTACTTCGGCATGACGAGGTGAACACTGCAACCTGACTCAGCAAGGAATCCTGGAAGGCTCCCAGCAACGTCGGCAAGCCCGCCCACTTTCATGAACGGGTTGACCTCCGAGGCGGCAAAGAGGATCTTCACTCGCAGCGAACCTCCTTCTCCGTTTGGCTCGGGGGCTAGTACGAGTACTCCGACAGGTTATGGTCATGGAGTTCTTCACGTAGGCGGCTGTATGCTTCCGCGAAACTGCGCCTGTGCCCCTCGAAGCGCCTTTGCGGGTAGTCTCCCGCGGTATCAGTATACATCAGGAACTCCCAGTCGGAAGCCATCATTAGGAGGAACTCGCGGAGCACCCTGTCCACATCTCCCTGAAGGTTCCAGAAGTCCCCCGGCCAAGGCCCGAAAGGGGTGAGGACCCAGCTCTGGTCAACCACATCCTCAACCTCCCAAATCTTCTCCCACATGGGCCTGGTGTTTTCATTCATCCAGACTGAATGGTCACAGTTCACGCCCCACGACGATTCAACAGGCTCCACCCTGGCGATCCGCGCGTGGTCAACTGCATCAACCACCCTGGACGGTGTGGTGAAGTCAACCGCGGATGCCTTCGCAAACAGGCGAGATACTTCCTCAAGGAAGATGGGACCCTCGAACCACCAGTGCCCGTATAGCTCTGTATCGAACGCCGTGGTAAGAACCGGCGTCTCCGACTCCGCGCGGTCAGCTGCCGCCTCCACTTGCGCCACGAAATGCGCCGCATGCTCCTTTGCGCGAGCCACAGCGGCCTCAGGGTCGTATGGCTTCTTCGTGGAGAGGTCGCCCACGGAATCCGTCACCCGATGGTAGCGCATCCCTGAGCGTGGGTTCTGCCTGTGGAACTCCCTGTAGGTGAAGTCGCCAGGGTATCCTGTCCACTTCGACCAGACCTGGGCGCACAGCTGGGGATGACGCGGGAATACCATCAGGTCTGAGCTGCCGCACAGATAGACAGTGTCAACAGGTTTCCCCGTGTCAGGCGTGACCCGAGTGCTCTGCCCGTAGTGGCTCACCGCCTTGCCGCCCTTCACCGCCATGGCATCGAGCACCGTGTACCGGTACCCCTCACTATCCACAAAAGACTCAAGCCCAGGCTTGTATGCGCATTCTGGGAACCAGAACCCCTTGGGCTCAATGCCCATCACGTCTGTGAACATCACCTTGCCCATGCGGATCTGGAGCTTCCTGGACTTGTCGCACTTCAGCAGCGGGAGATACGCATGAGTTGCGGCGGATGTGGCAAGTTCAATCATCCCGTCTCTGGCCAGAGCCGCGAAGGCCCCTGGCAAATCCCGGCGCATTCCGTCGTACTCCTGCATCGCCTGGGAAAGCTGATCCTCCATCCAGAAAGCGAGTTTAGCAAGATCAGTCCTCCCAGACTGCAGAAACTCCGCGCGATCCTCCTTCACCCGGAGGCGGCGGTCTTCGAGATACGACGCAAAACCCTGCTTGAATCCATCAGTCGCCAGCTGCTGGGCAAGCACTGGAGTAATGCTCACGGTGAGGTTCGACGGAACACCGTCTCTTGCCAGGTTCCTTATCGACCTGATGAGCGGGAGATAGCAGTCCCAGGCTATCTCGTATATCCACTCCTCGCCAAAAGGCCACTTGCCGCAGCCCATGACCCATGGCAAATGGCTGTGCAACACCATGATGAACTTGGCTCGGTCCTTGCTCATTGACGTTCCACCTCCTGCGTGACTGCTGACTGTTCCGTAAGGTTACGGCATGACAGTTGTCAGTTCACGCCACATCATGGGTACTTCTCCAGGCTAGAGCGCGTCTCCTCTACTCGCCGGCGCCGCCCCTATCTATCTTTCAAGCGGCTGATGGCGCCCTCGATTCGGGTGAGCCCCTCGCAGAGAACTGACCGAGGGCACGCGATGTTGATCCTCTGGAATCCGGCGCCGCCAGGGCCAAACATGGGCCCATCGCTGAGCCCGACCCGAGCCTTGTCGACCAACAACCGTCGGAGCTCCGATGGAGCAAGCCCAAGCTCCCGGAAATCCAGCCATATGACATATGTGCCCTCTGGAGGCATCACGCGCACCTCTGGCGCCCGGGCCGCGAAGAACTCAGTCATGTACTTGAGATTCCCCTCAAGGTACGCCATGGCCTGATCCAACCAATCATCGCCGTAGGTGTAAGCAGCCTCAAGCCCGGTCACGCCAAACAGGTTCCCATCGCCGAGCCCGAGCCCCCGCAGCACCTTCTCGAACCGCGAACGCAGCGCAGGATCGGGGATGATGGCCACGGACGCCGCAAGCCCTGCGATGTTGAATGTCTTGCTCGGCGCGATGAATGTTACGGAGTTGCTTGCGACCTGATCATTCAGGGAACTGAAAGGAACATGCTTTGCCCAGGGGTACACGATATCCGAGTGGATCTCATCAGATATGACGGTGACGCCGTGCGACATGCACATCTCGGCGACACGGCACAGCTCAGATCGGGTCCATACCCTTCCCACAGGATTCGCAGGGCTGCAGAGGAGCAGAAGCTTCGGGCCGCGGTTGAGTTTGGCCTCGAGGTCCCCCCAGTCGAACGTGTACCTGTCGCCGTCGAGGGAATATTGGTTCACCATGAGCACCCGACCGTTGGATTCCACGACTCGGAAGAACGGCGGATAGACAGGGGACTGGACGACCACGCCATCGCCCGGCTGAGCAAACGCGAGAACGGAGATGGCCAAACCGGGGACAACTCCAGGGGTCGAGAGGATCCACGAGGGGTCAATCCGCCAACCGTGCCGCCTCTCCACCCAGCCCACCACGGAATCGTAGTACGACTTCCCGACGCCAGTGTAGCCATAGACGCCATGTTCCGCGCGTCTGGCTATTGCCTCCATGACAGGCAATGGCGCAGCGAAATCCATGTCTGCAACCCACATCGGAAGGATATCCGCCCTCCCGAACACCCTGTCGTTGAAATCCCACTTCTCGGAGTTGGTGCCTCGCCTGTCCAACACACTGTCAAAGTCGTAGCGCACCCAACGCACCTCTCATCAAGGTTAGTTCCGGAGCACTCGCAGAAGCGTGACACTGGGAGTTCCTGGTTTGCCCCGGTATGTACCGGTACTTCGCGCCCAGTGCGTTTTGTCCTGTTTGTGCCCAGGGCACAACACCTGTGATTCTGGAGGGGTATAAGATGTGCTGAGGTGATCCGACTTGCTGGAGAGGCTTTTTGATCGTCTGGAGCAGAAGAGTTTCGGAGTTCGCGACTTCCGGAAGCATGTTCACAGAATAGACGGAACCACCGTGAATGAGGCAGGCCACTCCCACAGGGTGGGGTTTGTGACCGGGCCGCCGTGGCCCTCGCCCAGAGGCCACGTCCACCGCGTCGTAGGCGCAACTGCGTCAGGGAAGACTTCCCACTCTCACGAGGTGAGCGGATGGACATCGCCATCCACATCCACAGATGCCAACCACACTCACACGGTTTCACTGCGGACCAAAAACGCGGAATCCCACGTTCACAGGATCAACGGGGTCACCGCGTCTTTCATTCCCAGCCGGACAGCTGCCTATCGCACAGAGGCGCAGGATGGAGTGTTCCCGGAGTAGGCCCGGCAGCCTCTGAGCTTGCCTAGCACTTGCGGAGCAGAGGCGCCGCAAGCAGGCGGACGGCACACGGAGACCACGGACCGAATACACAGACGCCTAGGCCTATACTGCTGGATGACCTTCGGCCCACTTTCCGTGGATGAGTCGAAGGTTATCCGTTTTTCGTGGCGAATTCTATGAAAAGGTGCGCCCACGCGCACAACACTGCCGGATTGCGCTAAAGGAGGATCCCGCAATTGGTGGAGGCATTAGGTGATTTCGTCCTGAGCACCGGTTTTGCAGCCCTCACGTGGAAGCATGTGATCATGCTCGTCGTATCGTGCGTCATGATGTACCTGGCCATAGTGAAGAAGTACGAACCGATGCTGCTTCTCCCGATATCCTTCGGCATGCTCCTTGCTAACCTGCCGATGACAGGGCTGTCGGCCCCTCCGATCGGCAGCACGCCCGGAGGACTCCTGTACTACCTCAACCTCGGCACCAAGCTAGGAATCTATCCTATGCTTGTGTTCTTCGGAATCGGGGCAATGACCGACTTCGGCCCCCTCATTGCCAACCCGAAGACGATCCTCCTTGGCGCTGCGGCGCAGGCAGGGATCTTCATCACCTTTATTGCCGCTTTGCTCGTCGGATTTCGGCCTCTCGAAGCCGCCTCAATCGGCGTCATCGGTGCAGCAGACGGCCCTACGGCGATCTATGTCACATCCCGATTCGCCCCGCACATGCTGGCTCAGGTCGCGGTCGCAGCCTACTCCTACATGTCCCTCGTTCCTATCATAATGCCGCCTGTGATGCGAGCGCTCACAACCAAGCGGGAACGGGTCATCAAGATGAAACAGCTGAGGCCGGTGTCGAAAACGGAGAAGATCATATTCCCCATCATCGTCACCGTTCTCATGGGCCTCATACTGCCGTCTGGCGCAGGCCTCATAGGATCGCTGATGATCGGGAACCTGATCAAGGAGTCCGGCGTGGTGGATAGGCTCAGCAAGACTGTCCAGAATGAGCTTGCGAGCATTGTCACGATATTCCTAGGCCTCACGGTTGGAGCTTCAGCCACCGCAGAGGCGTTCCTGAACGTGCAGACCCTGGGCATACTGGCTCTCGGGCTTCTGGCCTTCTCCGGCGGAATAGGCGTGGGTGTGTTGGTGGGCAAACTCATGTGCTGGCTCTCTGGAGGAAAGGTAAACCCGCTGATCGGCGCGGCGGGCATCTCAGCCGTGCCTATGGCAGCCCGCGTGGTCCAGGTCGTGGGCCAGGAAGAGGACCCAAACAACTACCTACTCATGCACGCCATGGGCGCAAACGTGGGCGGGCAGATCGCATCCACGATTGCAGCTGGTGTAATACTTACCCTGTTCAGCAAGCCCGACATGGCGTCCAAGCTCACGCTGATGATCAGCGCGGCGTTCAGGGCATTGTAGCTGCGCCGCCCTGGCGCGTCATCGAGCGGGTGGTGAGGATGGTCCCGCCCTCAAGACTGTACTCCCTCGTCACCCGCCCCGTGGCTCTGAACTGCTGTACCACATGGGGATGACAGGTGAACACCAGCACCTGGCACACATCCGACAGCTGCGAAAGGACTTGAGCAGCTGCGGAGGCCCGTTCGGGATCGAAGTTCACTAGGATATCGTCTATCGCCACAGGCATGGGCTCCGCGTGAGCGCAATACTCGCGCACAAGCCCGCACCTCACTGATAGGTAAAGCTGCTGTTCAGCACTTTGGCTCATCCGATCTGAAGGCAGCCTACGCCCGTCATCCATCACCGCTTCCAGGGTGGCAAGGCCACCCATGGGAGCAATGACCGACTCCCATCTTCCCCCCGTCATTGTAGAGAACGCGGTTGAGGCGTGCCGCATCACGGCCGGCTGCCTTTCCCGCTCGTACCTGTCGCACGCTTCAGTGAGGATTCCTTGGCATATCCTGTATGAGGCCCACTCCAGCAGACGCTTGCGCAGCCTCGCGTCGAGTGCAGCGCGGCGAGCCTCAGCCGACGCGAGCTCATCCGAGGCTTCCAGAGTGCGCCTTTCCTGTTCCAGGCCGCCCAGGGCAGTTGCGGAGTCAGTTGCATCCTTCTCTCTCGCCACCCGATCACGCATCGCGCTATCCGCCCGAGCTTCCAGCTCTTCGCGGGTTGATGCAGCATGCTCCCGGCGGGCGGCCGCTCGCTGGTCCTCTGGAAACGCGGAGTCGAACTGGGCAACAAGCCCCTGGCGTCTCTCCTCGGCACGTGCGGCCGCCTCCTGAACAGCTATCGCCGCATCAAGCTCGCCCGCGAGCCGAGATATCGCCTCTCCGGCTTCGCAGCGGCCCACAGGATCCAGACCCAGTCCTGCTAGGACTGCGCTTACTGATGAGGCGTACGAATCAGCCTGTTGCACGCCCATGGATTCCGCTTCCGCCGCAAGCCGGATTTCCTCCCGCACACCGCGCGCCTTACGCGCTCCGTCCATCGCCACCAGCGCTGCATCGTGGCCATACGACGGATCCAGCCCCTTCTCTGCAAGCCAATGGGACCACCTGTCTTGCGCAGCCTGAACGGCTCGCCTGGCCTTTTCCGCCTCCTCGTGATGACGCTCCCACGCTTTGCGCGCCTCTAATGCATCGGCCGCCAGGCTCGCGAGCTCGGCGCCGATCTCCGCACGCCGATCCGCCTCATCGCGGGCCACAGCACGCCGCGTCGACCAGAGGATCACTGCGGCTGCGGCGGCTCCTACAGTGACCGCCACGATCATCACAGTGGGAGATCTTCCCCACGCCACTGCAAGACCTGCAGCGGCCGCTGCCAAAGCTCCAAGGGCGCCAGTGGTTTGGAGCCTGCGTGCAGCGGCGCCTGCATCAGATGCCCGGCCCCGGCCGCTCTCCTGCTCGCCCGCCCTGCGCCTCGCGTCGTTGTAGCGTTTCTCCGCATCCTTCACGGCCTCTCCCACGCTCCGCTCTCGCTCCTCTGCAGATGCCAGAATCCGCGCCGCGTCCTCGGCACTCCCACGGTGCCTGCGGACCTCCTCCACCGCAGCTGCAGACGTGTCAAGGCGATCCAGCCGGTCTTCATCCCACGAAGGGCCCAAATCCTTGAGCCTATCCGCAAACGTCGCCCTCCGCTCCGCCAGCGCAGCTTCGAGCGCTGGCAGACTACGCATGAGCCTGGCGTGGGCCGTGGATTCCCGCTCCAGCTCTCGGATTCCAGCTGCGACGGATGCCAGCGACGCCCGGCGCGCCTCATCTCCCCGGCTTGCGTCACGAAGCTGCTCAATGCTCCGAGAAGCCGAAAGCATCGCCTCCCAGGTGTCCCGGGTCCTCAGAAGGCTGGTAAGCCACAGCTCCAACCGCCTCGCCGCGTCTGCCGCAACAGTCGCGGCTCTCGCTTCCTCCTGCGCAAGCTTGATCCTTTCGATCAACTCGTTATACTCCTTTGGCGCCTTCAGGAGGGCAGAGATCTCGTGTTCAGCCGATTGCATAGAGGCGATGATGCGATTGATCTCGGGTGTCGAACCTGATGGTTTGTACAGAGCGTCGATAGCGCGCCCGAGATCCGCACGGGCTCTCGGCAGAGAGGCAGCTCCAAGCCCTGCTCCCGCGCTGTAGATCCGCGCGCTGACCTCTTCCGAGCCGAGCGAGCTTATGGAGGCGAGTTCTGAGAGACCAAACGCGAACACGTTTGAGTAGAAGGCCTTCGAAATGCCTACAGGCACATCAGGCGAACTCGCTCTCGGAGCCCCAACATACCTTTCGATTCGGCGCTCGCTGCCATCGCTCATTGCCACAGTCAGCGCGCCCCCGTGGCGACCGCCTGCAAGAGGCGGATAGTGGAACCGGGAAGCCTTGTTCTCGTAGCCGAATAGAACGCCCCGGATGAACGACATCAGCGTCGTCTTCCCCGCCTCATTTGGGCCGGAGAACACCACAACTCCGGGGCCGATATCCTTCACTCGTTGCCCGGCGAACACCCCAAACCCGTCGATCAAGATCTCCTGAATCCTCATACCCCCGCCTCCTCTCCAAGGAGAAGATCGAGTCCGATAGATTCAGCCCTGTTCAGAAGGGAGAGAATCTCCTCATCGGTCATGTTGCTCACCATGGTGAAGGCCTGTTTGTGCCTCTTCAAATCGGAGGCAAGGGCGGTCCGAATGGAGGCCAGCAGCCCCTGATCACCGCCTGCCCTCGCTTCATCCACTAGGTTCAGGAAATCCGAGACCAAAGTGCCCTCGCCCACGAGGGCGCCGCGGTCAACCTCTGGAGCAGTGTCATCGACGACTGATTCCACCCAGATGAACCTATCCGCATCTGACCAGGAAAGCCCACCATCCAGCCCGCGTGCCTCCCTCACTGCAGCCAAGAGATCAGCCGAACTCACTCCACGGGAGATCTCACTGTGCAGCGGGCCGCGCCCGGCAAGCCGAACCCTGGCGACGCAGGATCGGCCATCCGACCCTCGTTGGGCTGCCAATAGCCCTGAATCCAAGGCTGCCAGCAGTTCATCGATGGACGACATCCCGTCTATCGATAGCTCCATGGTATGCCATCTTATTCGATCAGTGGGAGTAAACTCAACCACCGCATCTCCGCACGAGTCTACATGAACCAGGCAGCAGCCGTGTTCGCCCGACTCCCGCGGGTTTCTCCCCTGAGCGCAACCCGGGTATGCGATAACCGGACGCTCCGCCCGAAGAACCACGTGAGTGTGGACGTGCCCCAGAGCCCAGTAGTCAATGCCAGTCGCTATCAGGTCGTCAATGGTGCATGGCGCGTAGTTCTCGTGCCCTGGAAGGCCTCCCACGTTGGCATGAAGTACGCCAATCGCAAACGGGCTGCCCGGGCGCTTCGCGAAGCATTTCGCCAGGTTATCCGTTACTACAGGCCTCGAATAGCTGATTCCCTGCACCTCGGCGAGTTCGCGCCCTCTCGCCACCACCGGGTACGACTGCACCTCGTCGGAGAAGAAATGCGCCTCGCGAGGCCAATCAAGCCTTGCGCAAACCGTAGATAGTGGGTCATGGTTCCCATGGGCGATGTAGGTGTGAATGCCGTGCCCGGCAAGCCGGCGCACACAGGAGTGGAGCTCAAGCTGAGCCCTGAGGCCGGGCTGTGCTCCATCGAACACATCACCCGCAAGGACGAGAAAGGCAGCATTGCTGTTCACACACAGATCGCATATGGAGCGAAGAGACTGCCTTGTGGAACCCATGAACGCCGCGGCCAGTTCCGGGGAGTCGGAACCCACTCCAGCAAAGGGAGAATCGAGATGGATGTCGGCAGCGTGGACGAAACAGAACTCCTCCATAAGACGAACCTCCGTTCGAGCGAACGCCCAAGATGAGTATTCGCGTGTGAACAGGGGTTGACCTTCATGTTTTCCTCCAGAGCATCGTAATTCACTGGCCAAGCCGTCATGGCAGCGCAGACCCGACGAGGCCCTACTTGCCAGTGCTCTGGGCCATTTTCAGCAGCAGTTTTGGGTCCACATCTCCAACCAGGACGAATCTCATCCCGTTCCGTTCCCACTCAATCGCGGGTCCAGCCTGCGGCGCAGACGCCCGCCTCGCCCACCACGGCACAGCTCGCTCATAGAGGGATATCACGCCGAGCCCGTCGTAGAACGCCAATGGACAACCACTCCTTCGTGTTCTCATCATCTGGGGCAGCGATTGTGCGTCCGCCCCATCTTCTATCACTACTGATGCGGAATGGCGCGGAAAGCTCGAAGGCGATGGTCATCTGAGCACATTTCCATGTGCCATGGTCACACAGGCCTGTTGCGCAGGAACTCAGGATTCACGATATTCTCAGTATGCCTGCCTTTAAGCATCGCTAGGAGATTCCCAGCTGCCATGGTGGCCATATTGGCTCTCGTCTCCACACTCGCGCTGGCTATGTGGGGGAGCAGCACCGCGTTGGGGCATTCCGCAAGGCCCTCGGCGAGTTCGGGCTCATTCTCGTACACGTCAAGCCCAGCCGCGCCTATGACCCCATTGCGAAGCGCCTGCACCAGAGCGCGCTCATCCACGACTGGGCCCCTTGCGGTATTAACGAGCACTGCCGTTGGCTTCATCATCTTGAACTGCTTTTCTCCTATGAGATGACGCGTGCATGGCGTTAGGGGGACATGGAGAGAGATGAAATCCGACTCGCGGAGAAGCGTTTCCATGGATGCGAACGATGCGCCGAGGCTGTTCTCCTCCTCGGCCGAAAGCCGCGGGTCACTGTAGTAGACTACGCTCATATCGAATCCCCGAGCTCTGCGGGCCACTGCCTGGCCGATCCTGCCGAGGCCGATGATGCCGAGAGTCTTTCCGTACACGTCGGCGCCGAGCATGAGCATCGGGTCCCACGATTCGAAGCGGCCCTCTCGGGTGAACCGATCTGCCTCCACCACGCGGCGGGCAGCGGACATCAAGAGCGCCCAGGCGAGATCAGCCGTTGTCTCGGTCAGCACACCCGGTGTGTTGGCCACCGAAATGCCTCGCCGAGTGGCCTCTGGAATGTCGATATTGTTGAACCCCACTGCATAGTTGGAAATGGCCCTAAGCCTCGGGGCTCTCGACATGATCTCTGCGTCGACAACATCGGTGAGAAGGCAGAGAAGGCCCTCGACGTTCCCGATTCTCTTGATGAGATCGGACCTAGACAAGGCCCCATCATCGGAGTTCAGATCCATCTCAACATATGGTGCGAGTAGATCCAGGCCAGGCTGGGGTATTCTCCTGGTGACCAGGACACGTGGCTTTGACATCTGCTGCAACGCCTCCATTTCCCAATTCCGGACGGGACGGGCATCAACGGTCCAACTCACCGGCTGGCCCTGTCATGCCCTAGTATGAAGAATGGTTGGGACCTACGTCTATTTCGCACATACCTGCAGCTTCCCTTCTTCCCGCAGGCCCCATGCGTTCCCGCCGCGAACGCGATTGGCGATCCCGGATTCCCAGAGCGTGTTCCCAGAACACATTCCCAGAACACATTCCCAGGGTGGAGCATGCGTGGCGATGGCACTTGCTGCACCAGCCCAGTATCATGTAGTATTGCGATGGAATCAAGAGCCAGCCGTGGTCACGGAGGAAAGCCGCCTATGAGCTACATTGAACGCCCTCTTCGTATTCAGCGCACAGCGCCAGCCACCTATGTCATCCTCGGCATCAATCTCGCGGTGTTCATAATGCTTGAAGTCTCCGGAGGATCACGCAATCCGTGGGTGCTGGTCAACATGGGCGCGAAATACGCCCCGGCAATCCGAGCGGGTGAGTGGTGGCGCCTCATCACATCGATCTTCCTGCACTCGGGCTTGTTTCACCTTGCTGCGAACTCCTACTCCCTGTACAATCTCGGCAGCGTAACCGAGAGGCTGTTCGGCACGCCCCGGTTCATAATTGCGTACCTTGCCGCGGGGCTGTGGGGATCGATCTTCAGCACCATCTTCGCAGACCCCAGGATGATCGGCGTGGGTGCATCCGGCGCAATATTCGGCCTGGCCGGATGCCTTTTCTACTTCGGGCTGCGCTACCCGCGCCAATTCCGAGCAATTGCAGGCGCCCGGTTCATAGTGCTTGTGATCCTGAATCTTGGCATAGGGTTCGCGACCGCAGTCATCGACAATTACGCCCATATCGGCGGCTTACTTGGAGGATTCGCCGCGGCGTATCTCCTTGGGCTGCGGGGCGAACCGAGCACCCGCTCGCGCGTTGTTCTGAGAGCATTGCTGGCAATCGCCACACTGCTTGGGGCAGCGATAGCCGCGTGGCCCAGCGCAGTGGCGGTTCGCTAGTAGGCAATAGTAGACAATCCCAACCAACCCCGCAATCACCCAACGGAGAGGCCCTTCGCGTCCCGTTGGGGATGCTGTAGCCCAGTAGCCCAACCTAGGGATCGCCAGGCATGCCGCCACGGATCACTCCCTGCCTGGCGCTGCGATCCTCGGCGCGTGCCCGTGAGCCGTGCCCGTGAGCCGTGCCCGTGAGGCTTTCGCTCCAGGCGTTCGGCGCCGGCGAAATCGACGAGTTTCTCAATAATGAGCGTAGACCCGCCTCGAACACCTCAGTTTTGAGCAATTGATGGCGGTGCGATGCTCATAAATGAGAATCTGCGGCCGTGACGCCAGAATCAACGCTCCAGCGACTGGCCGCGCCAGGTAGCGACTTGCTTCCACTCCTGCTACGGGCGTTGTGAACTCCGGGGCGTGCCCGTGAGCCGTGCCCGCAAGGCTCTCGCTCCAGGCGCCCGGCGCCGGCGAAATCGACGAGTTTCTCAATAATGAGCGTGAACCCGCCTCGAACACCTCAGTTTTGAGCAATTGATGGCGGTGCGATGCTCATAAATGAGAATTCGATATTGCCTCGCGAATCCGCTGTGGCCGGTGTCTGCCCTATGTGTCGGAACTTGCCCACGCTGTAGATGTCGAAGT
>JAYFQW010000073.1 GCA_034926675.1 Clostridia bacterium
AGCTCAAGCAATCGCTGCTCAGTGGGACCTACAGGCCAAGCCCTGTACGCCGGCACGAAATCCCGAAGCCGGGCGGAGGCGTAAGACTTCTGGGGATACCCACCGCATTGGACCGTTTCATTCAGCAAGCTGTTCTACAGGAGCTGACGCCGCTGTTTGAACCCACGTTCTCCGAGCACAACTACGGCTTCAGGCCGAGCGGAGCATGGCCAGCCGCATTCGCTAGCTCAACTCCTACCTGCGAGGTTGGATGGGATACTACCGAATCGCGCGGACCCCGAGCGTATACCAGGAGATGGATCAATGGATACGACGACGTCTGCGGATGTGCCTGCTGAAACAATGGAAGAGGCCCAAGACGGTGCGGCGAAACCTCGTCGCTCTGGGCATCCCCAGCGAGTGGGCGAGCATGATCAGTCGATCGCGCAAGGCATACTGGCGACTTGCGAACACCCCGCAGATGAACAAAGCCCTCGGCATCGCCCACTGGCGAAACCAAGGGCTTCTGAGCTTGACGGATCCCTAAGCGCAGAATTCCTAAGGTTTCATGAACCACCGTATGCCGAACGGCACGTACGGTGGTGTGGGAGGACGGGGGCTAGACGCCCCCTCCTACCCGATTCCCTGGAGCCTGTTAGTCGACATCGGATTGGAGGTATGTGCGTGGCGACTATCCAGAATAGCTGCATGAGAATAGATGTGAACGACCGCACTGGGGCTGTGACCGGGCTCTGGAACCTGGCCGTAGGTGCGGGGACCCCGGGTCAGCCCACAGGCCCGAGCTGCCCAAGCGGCAACGGAAACCTGGTAAAATGGCCGTGTGCTGTTGAAGATGCCCCGGTTCGCGTGGTGTGCCTGGATCCGAACCACAACCGGCGGGTATTCGCTCCTGGCCCTGCAGTAGCGGTCTGTGTGACAAAGGAGAGCCGTCCTGAAAAAGCAGAAGGCAATGCCCTTCTGGTTGAGCATGACTATCTGGTGGAGGTTGGTGGTTCCGGCGGACCCCAGCGTGAAGAGGCAGGAAACAGCCAGCCAGCCGCCGAGGTTCCGATACGCTGCAAGTGGAGTGTTGTTCTTCCAGGTGATGACTCCTGCGAGTCAACATGGCGCGTGACACTGGATAATGCATCCCCTGATATGACCGTGGTAGAAGTAGTTTTCCCAGTGCTTCGCGGTCTTGGAGTAGGCGAGTCCTCAGCTGACGATGTCTTGATATTCCCTCACCATGCTGGAGAGAGGATCCAGAGCCCGGCGGAGACGCTGTCGTCTTACCGGTATATGAAGTTTTGGCGGGCCCATAGCATTGCTGAGCCCGAGGGCTATTACTCAAGAGAGATCAACTACTGTG
The DNA here is from genome assembly GCA_034926675.1 of Clostridia bacterium. Taxonomy (NCBI): domain Bacteria; kingdom Bacillati; phylum Bacillota; class Clostridia; species Clostridia bacterium. The sequence continues at coordinate 1,349 of JAYFQW010000073.1, forward strand.
GACTTGCCTCGATGATGTGGACAGATCTATCTAGTACACATGGGGCGTCTGGGATCTACGTTGGTTCGCACGATCCGTCGTTTGTACTTACAGGCGTCCGCGCCGAGACGGGAGGCAAGGACTGGCCATGGATGGGTCTGGCGTTTCGCAAGTATCTTCCGGTAAGACCGGGAGCTGTATGGGAGTCGGCGCCGTACGTGGTGGCGTTGCATGAGGGGGACTGGCATTGGGGGGCGCGGCGATATCGTGCGTGGGCCCTAGAGAACATGAAACTTCCTGACGTTCCCCGCGATCTGCAACTCGAATCTTCCGTTTGCCCACGGTACGACTTCAAGAATGGTCAGGTGGTTCACCACAGGTACTGTGAGATACCTGAGATGTTCCAGCATGCCAAGGATGGTGGCATTGATCATTTCTTCATTTCAGGCTGGAACAGGATGGGATTTGATACGGATTACCCTGAGTACGTTCCCGATATGGAGCTAGGGAGTTCGTGGGAGCTTGCCGAAGGGTGCAAGTACGTGCGGGAGCACGGCGGTTTCTGCACGTTCTACATGAATGTTCGCCTGTTCGATGAGGAGTCGGATTTCTTCCCAACACTGGGCAAGAAGTGGGCAATAAAGGCTGCAGACGGGGAACTGTCGCGAGAGACATATGGCCCGCAAACGTTTGCAGTGATGTGTCCGAGCTGCCGTGAGTATCAGAAATGGATAGTAGATACTGGGAGCTGGATGGTGCGCGCATTTGGAGCACGCGGGGTGTACCTTGATCAGCTTGGATCGGCAGAGCCCTTCCCGTGCTATGATGAGAACCACTGTCATACGTCTGACGGAGGCTATCACCATGGCCTCTACAACCATGGTTATCTCAAGATGATCAGGGGTATCAGCGAGCGTATTCATGAGATAGACCCGTCGTCGTTCCTGATGATCGAGAACTGCGGCGACATATACAGCCAGTATCTCTACGCCAATCTTACGTGGAACGGCGAGGCGTATGACGAGTTCTTCAACGTATACAAGTACACATTCCCGGAGTTCCTGCAGATCAACATGGTCAACCCTCGCAGGATCCCAGATAGAACTGAACGCGCGGCCTGGTTCTACAGAGATGTGGCGCGTGCATTCGTTTTGGGATCCATATTCTGGGCTGAACTTGGAGATAGGTTTGGAGAGGGCAATGAGAATCTCCTTGAGTATGCAAAGACGGCCTTGCGCCTGAGGCAGCAGGCGGCGCCGTTTATCGCTCAGGGTGTTTACCGTGACGTAGCCGGGATCGAAGTCGTGCCTCCCGCAGGCGAACACTCGGAAGCTTGTGAGCCAGTTCCGTGCTGGGGAACTGCTCCCGCGTCTTGCCAGTCGGCGAAGCCGATGATACCCACTGATCCTGCCGAAGCTTCATGGGCGGCCAAGTCGGGCCAGGGCAATACGCCCGATGGCGAAGTGGACTGGAACGCGCTGCCTTACAGCGACCTGACATCGATCACGGTGAGCCGCTGGGAATTGCCTCGATTTGGAGCGCTGATGCTCATTGCCAACACTCAGCGCCGCCGCGGTGCGCGCATCATTGTGCGTGACCTTTCAGGCGGGCGATGGTCGGCAGGCGGAGAGCTGGTGCTGATCCAACGTGAGCTAGGCGGCGGGCATACGGATAGTCGAGTGACGCCAGAGGCAGATGGCTCGTGCGTGGTTGACGTGCCCGAGAGTCAGCTGTCATTCATTGTGCTAATGCCCAATGGTAAGAGGTAATAGCGAATTTCCGAAAGCTGGTGCTAGGGGACTATGTCCCGTATTCCACGGAGGACTTGTTTGTGCCAGGGTCCATGGGCAGCTGGGAGGTAGATCGCGATGTTTGAGTATTTTGACGTTATACGTGACACCCTGGATAAGGTCCAGGCTAGCGAGGGCCAGAACATTGAGCGGGCAGCGGAAATGGTGGCCGATTCCATTTCAAAAGGAAGACCTATGCACTACTTTGCTGCAGGCCACTCCCACATGCTCGGAGAGGAGTTGTTCTATCGCGCAGGCGGACTAGTGCCTGTGAATGTGCTTTTCGAGCCCAGTCTGATGATGCACAACGGAGCAGCGAAGAGTTCGAAGATGGAGCGCCTGCCTGGGTTTGCCAGGATAATCCTTGAGGAGTCCTGCGTGAAACCGGGAGATGTCATGGTGGTCGTCTCAACATCAGGAGCCAATGCGGTTCCGGTGCAAATGGCCATAGAGGCGCGGAACATGGGCGTTCATGTGGTTGCGGTTACATCGATCACCGGGTCTCGGGGGTCGGTGCCGCGGAACCCGGAAGGAAAGCGTCTGTTTGAGCTGGGTGATGTAGTGATCGACAGCCATGTTCCGTGCGGAGATGCGTCGGTGAGCATAGACGGTCTGGAACAGAAGATCGGTCCTATCTCTACGGTAATAGGTGCATCAATTCTGAACACTCTCGTGGTGAGGGCCATTGAGAAGCTCATGGAAAAGGGCATGACCCCGCCGGTGTTCATGAGCGCCAACATTCCAGGCGGCGCTGAGCACAACGAGGCCTTGCTTACACAATACAAGGCTTTGATCAGGGGATTCTAGGGTGCCTTAGGGGTGGAGAGCGTGGGTGAAGCAGCAGCATACTACTGCAACTAATGGCCAGTGAGATTGGCCTGGGAGGTGGGTCTGATGTCTGCAATGATGAACATATGCACCGTGCCCGAATACGGATCCACCCACCTTTCGCTGGTTTCCGCTGAGGACTGCTGGAATCCGCGGGAGTCAAGGTCTATCCAAAGTTGGTGATGTCGGAAGACTTCTTTGGTCTATCTGTGGGGCCTGATTGTGGGGGACCTCTCATAGTGGTGAACGTGTGGGATAGGATCTCAGTGGAACGTTGGATATTCACCGGGGCGCACGAATTCGGCCATCTCCTGCTTCACCCAGATTCGTACGATGTGACTGAAACCGTCGAAAACGAGGCCGAAGAACAAGAGGCAAACGTATTCGCAAGCTACTTTCTTATGCCTCGACCCGTATTTGAAGGAGAGTGGCGGGATACCTGAGGCTTGCCATTCCTGGACCGCGTACTCAAAGTAAGGCGGATGTTCAGAGTCAGCTACAGGACTGTGCTCTGCAGGCTTTCAGAGATGAAGGAGCTAGACGACAATGTGTGGCGCAAGTTCCAGATTGAGTACAACAGTCGCTACAGAAAAACCCTGAAGAAGGCAGATGAGCCTCAGCCCGCATCAGCTGACAAGTTCATGTCGTCCTATCCTGAAGCATACAGGGTAAACGAGCCAGATAGGCTCAGCGAATCCGACTTCATCCCGGATAGGCTTGCACGCCTGGTCAGACAGGCACTAGAGGACGGGATTATCTCCCTAACCCAACTTCCGCACTCGGGCACGCGTTTTCACCTGATTTGCAGGAGGGCGTAAACTGAAAGCCGTGGTAGAACGCATTCCGTCTTCTCGAAAAGCTCAAGAGGATGATCTGCTCCCTAGGCAACCTGAGGCCCAGGCCTTTAGGGGAGTGGTTGGTTCTTGCCCGCAAGGTGGAGGAGAAGCTAGCCGGCCAGCTTGAGCTGGAGGGCGCGGAGAGCGACCCCCTGGTTGCAGAGATCGTCGAGAAGGTCAAGGCCCGAAGGTCAGGGCATGTGCCCGTGGAAGACACGACCTCCACGATCTCAGACGACGCATCGGCGGAAAAGCGGCACGGAGCTGGTCAAGCGCCGGTCACTGCGCCCGAAATCGTGTCGGTGATCGCCGATCGGACTGCAAGCAGGTCGTGTTGGGGATGGTAGTCAACCGAGACGGCTTCACCTGTGCGCACGAAGTCTTTGAGGGCGGCCGACAGGACGCGAAGAGCCTAAACAACATGCTGGATATCCTGGAGAAGAGAACGGGAAGGCTTGAGGGAAGCACGATCGTCGTGGATCGCGGGATGGCTCTCAATGAGAACCTGGCGGCGATCAGAGGGAGGGAGTGCCACTACATAGTCGCCTCCAGGCAGGCGGAGCGAAACGCGTGGCTTGAGGAGTTCGAGTCAGGCGACTGGCAAGAAGTGAAACGAACGCCTTCGCCCACGAACCCGGCTCAGAGGAAGTCCAAGGTACTAGTGAAACGCGCCGAGCGCAACGGAGAGATGTGCATACTGTGCATAAGCGAAGGCCGGTCCAGCAAAGACGCGGCCATCCGGCGCAGTCGTGAAGAGCGGCTGATCCGCGACCTGCAGAAGCTGGAGAAGCGCGTGACCTCGGGTCGACTCAAAAAGCCCGAGAAGATCTGGGAGGCTATCGGACGCATCAAGGAGCGATATCCCCGCGTAGCTCGCTACTACTCAATCGAGTGGGGCGAAACCGGCCTGAAGTGGGAGGAGAACGCGGAGAAGAAAGCAATTGCCGAAGCCCTCGATGGAGCGTATCTGCTGAAGACCGACAGAACGGACCTTAGCGCCGACGAGGCCTGGCGCGTATATTCCATGCTGACCAGGGCAGAATCGGCCTTCAGGGCAATGAAGAGCCCGCTTTCTGAAAGACCCATATTCCATCAGACCCAGAACCGGGTCGAGGCGCACACATTCCTGTGTATCCTTGCGTACCACCTGCTCGTAGCGGTTGAGAAGACCCTTCGCGACAACGGGCTAAACGACTCGTGGGCAACGGTCCGAGATACGCTATCGAGCCATCAAACAGTCACAGTGGTCCTTCCTACGACCAACAGAGGAACCCTCAGAATCCGACGCGGTTCGGCGCCGGAACCCGAGCACATCAGAATCTACGATGCCCTGGGCCTTCCGCACGCCATCATGACGCCAATCAAAACATGGTCCAGTACATAGTGACTAGTTTTCGCTCTTCGC
>JAYFQW010000074.1 GCA_034926675.1 Clostridia bacterium
CTTACCGTGACCCATCTACAGTCATATACGAACTCGCCGACCCTCAACCTGCTCTAGGCCTCACTCCGGGCCTTCTGGGCCGGCGTCGGGAAGGACTCAAGTATAAGTACCTCGTAGATGAGATGTGGTATGAAGGGAGCAACATCCCTGATATCGAGAACGCCATTGAGGCCAAGAAGGCAGCGCCCATAGGCCAGAACAGCGCCGAGACGGAAGGCACCACCCCTAGGCGGATCGAGGATATCATAGCGAGCCTCGCCGATCTCGTGAGCGGCTCTGCTGACGCCGGCACCCCTGTGGTGCTCGTGAAGGGATTCCTAGGCGCGCCAATGAGGGGTTGATTGGTCAAATCGAAGGCCGACGCCCTGCCGGCGCCGGCCTTCAGTGCATATGCCTTACCTTCAGATGTCTTACGCTCAGAATCTACTACCTGCAGCTCGAAAACCAGCCAGTCAGAACCGGTCCTGGATACACATTCACTCTTCCACGTGAGAGAAGCGCTGCCGGTGCGCGTCGCGTTGCCGTTCCAGCCCATCTCCCGGCCACAGTCTCCACCATAGGCACAGCAAAGCTGGTCCCGTCCACATTGATGATGGCGCTGTAGGCAGCGCCTCCCATCGCGGCAGGCGCTGGCAGGTTCTCTGCCGCGACCGTGATCTCGGCATTGCCCATTGGGTCGATAGTCAGCCACAGCCTTCCCCCAGCATATGGCGCAGTAGTTCCCGCTACCGGCTGAAGAATGATCGAACAGGCCGTAGGCCTCGGAACAGGCGCCATCGCCCGTGGGACGCATATCGTCTGACCGATGCTAAGCCTGTTCGGGTCGATCCCAGGGTTGGCCCTGAGGATGGCCTGAACGGTCGTGCGGAACCGAGCTGCAATGCCGTACAGGGTATCTCCAGCTCGTATCACGTAAGGCATTCCGCCGGGGCACGTGCCTGGCGCAGGGGCTCCAGTGGGCGATGGTACGCATATGAGCTGCCCAACCTGTAGGCTATTCGGGTTTACCCCAGGGTTTGCTCGTCTGATGGCGTCAACACTCGTTCCGAAACGCTGTGCTATCCTGTACAGAGTGTCGCCGGATCGGATCACGTACGGAGTCAGCCCAGGAGGGCATGCCGCTGTCGGCGGCACTGGCGGCGTCACAGCCCCTCCCGCTGGGATACAGATCAGCTGACCCACTCGGAGTGCGTTCGGGTTGAGGCCAGGGTTGGCAGCGGTGATCGCCTCCACTGAAGTGCCGTAGCGGCGGGCCAGGGCGTACAGCGTGTCGCCGCTCCTGATCTCATACAGGAACCCACCCGGGCAAGGCGGCGCCTGGCGCGTGCGGGTCTCATCCTTATCCTCATCTGGCATGGTGCGATTCACTCCCCTAGTAGAGTCCACTGCACCATATGCGGCAGGCTGCCCACATGCCTACAGGACTTGCGCATACACGTGACCGCCGCCGATCCTACGCGGTTGGAGGATTGCCCTGAAGGAAGGATGCTATCTCCTCGCTTCTCGGCACTCTGCTGCCTCGAGGGCGCCTGATTCGCTCGCCATGAGTATCTGCTGACGCATCTCAGGCGGCAGGTCAATGTAGGCCGAATTCTCCCGCGAGGTATCGCAGTTCTCAACTATCAGCACCACCGAGTCGCGACCAAGCACGCACGTATGCCATACACCTCGTTTCACGTTGTAGGCAGTGAGCGGCGCCATATCGATGGTGTGAAGGACAGTCAGACCCTCCTGACCTTCCGAAACGAACAGGAGCGCATGCCCGCGCATGGTGATGAACACTTCATCGGTCTCATTGTGCCTCTCGGCAAGCCTCACATTTTCCGCCCTATTGTGCTCTGACGGGCAGATCGATGCCACTCGCCAGGTTCGGTAGTCGATGAGCGGAGCATAGTCCTCTACAAGGCAGCTATGGACCTCCATCAAGTTCGGATCAATGGTCAAAACACTCGCCTCCATGAAGCCATGATTGTCCTCTCATGTGATATACTTGATTCTGCCCACCGGCGCCGCAGTTCGCATTGCAGTTGGCAACGCACAAAGAGAGGTGCCTGAACTACGAGCCTATTTGACTGTCATATGCACTCCATACATTCGCCAGACTCCATGTCATCCCTTGACGACCTATGCGAAAACGCCATCCGTCGCGGCTTGAGCGGAGTGTGCTTCACCGATCACATTGATTTCGATCCCACCCAGGATGCCTTCGAGTATCGTGACCGCGATGCCTATTTGGCCGACGTTCAGCGGGTACGGAACGCATATGCCGGACAACTCATAGTCAAGACCGGCGCGGAGATCACATATCAGTCGGAGTACGCCTCAGATATCCGTCGATTCCTCGCCGCGTGTGGCTACGACTACATCTTGGGCTCAATTCATAACCTTCATCACGCGTTCGTTGCAAGCCCTGAGTACTTCGTTGGGAAGAGCGAGGATGAGGCATACTCACTATACTGGAGAGAGACAGCCTCAATGGTGGCAAGTGGCATGTTCAGGCGGATTGGGCACTTCGACTACATCAAGACAAGGCGGCCTGGGGCATACGGGCCATTTGAGCTCACGAGATGGCAGTCGGAGATCGTGAGCATCCTAAAGCAGGCGGTAAGTTCAGGCGCCACGCTGGAGGTAAACACCTCCGGCATAAGGAAAGGCCTTGGCGAACCCTACCCAAGCTGGGATATCCTCGGGCTGTATAGGGAGGTCGGAGGACTGTACGTGACGATGGGCTCCGACTCGCACGTTGCGTCCGGTGTAGGCAGGTACTTCGAGGAAGTCCACGCCGAGCTGAAAGCTATGGGACTCACGGTATGTGGCGAGGAAATATTCGAGCGATGACACATCAAGCGCTACTCCCGTACCAGGCGCCGGTGTATGGCGCAAAGCGGATCCCCCAGGCCACAGCGGCGCTGGTAGACGGGGTTGACTCCGCAATCAGCAGTCCGTAGTTAGCCTGTGTGCCGGCGCTGCTCTCTATAAGCTGACATAGTAATTCTGAGCATCCCAGGCGCAATCCCGCGCCCGCATTCATGGAATCTCCCACAACCTTTCATGCGGAGGGCGCTGGCGCTGGCGCCCGATCAGTACGCCTCAGCCTCCGGCATGGCATGAAGCATTATCGGCGGAAGCACTTTGAATGCTTCCGCCGTTTGAAATCCCCGTCCTTCAGCTAAGGACTGCGCCCTGGCTGCAAGGAAGGACGAGACCATCTCCCATTCGTAAGCAAACTGCGATGCGTGGGCGGCGACCGCTTTCATCTTCAGTTCCCAGGTATCGTCTGCATTCACCCACACATTTGGACGGGACGTACTGTGGAGAATCACCCATTCAGGCTGGCATGGCGCAGCGAGGACGAACCTTGAAGCGTCAGTGCCAGAGCATTCGCCGATGCCTCCGCAGTTGCCGCCGCTATGTTCAGCGCCGCACGCATCGCCGGCGCCGCCACCGCACCTGGGAAGTGCCGAAAACAGGCAGGCTTCAACCGCTGCGAGCCCTGTCCTAACGTGATCCGGGTGCCCCTCGTAGAGAAGCCACGGGTCTGGCGCCATAAGTGCTGCCGGACGCAGTTCGCGAATGAGCCGTACCAGCTGGTCCCTGAGGTCGCGCCCGCTCCAGCCGCCGCCATCGGGATAATCCAGCCATACGAAGCCGCTAACCCCAAGCATCCCGCCAGACTCCTGAGCTTCGCCGCGGCGTATAGAAGCTAGGGCCTCCCTGGACATTCGCATGTCGGTGCTGCCCATTCCCCCATCCGTTACGGTCACGTACGTAACGCGACAGCCCTTCTTCGCCACGCGTGCGATTGTCGCGCCTGCTCCCACCTCGTTATCGTCAGGGTGAGGCTGCACGCACAGGAGCGATGGAAGGGCATCAAGATCGGGAAGGGGCAAGAACTGCTTGAGATCCATGTGCAGGCTCATTCCTTCCCAATGCGTGGCTAGTTGCGTTCCCCACGGCGACTGGCCAGCTTCGCCAGCATGTCGACGCGCCTCTGGCCGTCGATCGGGTAGAAATAGAGTGCAGCCATGGCCAGAGCCAACGACACCATGGGCACCACAGTCATGAGAAACTTCAGACCAGCCACGACAGAGTCCGGCTGAGTAGCGAGGCTGGGATTGTAGCCGTGAGCGCCCATGACCGCGCTGAACGCGATGGCCTCCATAGAGACTCCGAAGCGCATTACGAAAGCGTTGGCCCCGAAATAGGAGCCTTCTCTCCGGACGCCGGTGGTGAGTTCATCCTCATCCACCACCTCAGCGATCAGCACATCGATGATGATCAGAAGACCGGCGAGGCCCAAGCCGATGAGAGAGGTAGTGATCATGCCGCCTATGAGAGTGCGCACGAATGAGAAGGGAATGAGAGCGACAGCGAAGACGATAATCGCCAGCATGGTAGTGCGCCGCGGGCCAATGCGATTTGTGACCCAGCTCCACACCCACACCATTGGGAGAGCGACGGCGAACATAGGCGCCAGCAGAAGTGTGTTCTGGGAATCAGATAGCCCCAGCACGTACTTCGCGAAGAACGGCAAGGTAGCGGGAGTAAGCACGAATACGAACTGAACGAACAGGCTCACCAGGACGAATGTGGCAAAGGACTTATTGACAAAGGTGGACCTCAGCGCCTCACCTATCTTCAATCCCTGCCGCTCGCTGAGTTCCGGTCGTTCCTTGGAGCCCAGCAGGCTCAGGAACATGATGAACATCGATAGAATGCCAAAGAAGAGCCCCATGCCTCCCCAGCCAAATGCGGCTCTCACCTGCGGCGCCAGAACCATCCCTATAACCATGCCCAGAATGCCCATGACCTGCCGAAGGGCGGAGACCGACGAACGTTGGGCCAGAGATGGGTACATCTCGGGGTAAAGCGCCGTCCAGTTGAGGATGACCACCGTGAACAGCCCGTCGAATAGGAAGGCGATGGCAAGGAAATAGGCGAACAGCCTCGTCGGAACGGCCAGGGCGAATGCCGGGACTGCCCACACGAAGACGAATACCGCACAGAGAGGCAGTGTCCCGAAGAGAATGAAAGGAATCCGTCGCCCCCAGCGCGTCCGCGTGTTATCAGACCATTGGCCTGCTAGAGGGTCGTTGATGGCATTCCATATGCCATAGATCGTCATGCCCACCCCATACAGCGCCAGCGGCATCTTGAGGATATCCACGTAGTAGAGCTGGACCCAGGTAGTGAACGACTGACCTAGGAGCGCCGCAGTGAACGACCCAAGGCTGTATAGCAGGGCGCCGCTGGGATTTCCATAGTACTTGCCTATCTGCCCTCTCACAAAACCACCTCCACCGGTATCAATCTGACACGAGTTTCGACAGCGTGGATCGTTCACACTCGCCGGCAGTCAGGATCGCACGTCTACGCCAGCAGGTAGATGAGATAAAAGTGGCTTAGGCTGCCCAGCAGTATGAAAATGTGAAAGATCTCGTGAAACCCGAGCCATCCAGGGATCAGATTCGGTTTCTTGAGGCCATATATCACCGCGCCTATGGAGTAGAAGACACCGCCTATGAAGAGCCACGATACCGTTCTCCAACCGACCGCGCGGACAAGAGGCATGACGACGAATACCGCAACCCATCCCATAAGCAGATATACAGCGGTATACGCCCATCGCGGAGCGTTCAGGTAGAATACCTTGAAGAACACGCCTCCTATGGCCAACGCCCAGACGATGGCGAACAACGCCCAGCCAACGGGGCCACGCAGGGCCACAAGGCAGATAGGTGTGTATGTCCCAGCTATCAGCACGAAGATCATGATGTGATCCAGTTTCCTGAGCACAACCTGCGCGCGATCAGACACCTTCAGCAGATGGTACACTGCACTCGCCGAGTAGAGCAGTATCAGGCTCCCGCCGAAAATAGAGAAGGACACGATCTCCCATAGGTCCCGTTTGGCAATGGCGATGCGCAACAGGACGACGAGCCCTGCCACGGACAGCAGGGCGCCGAACAGGTGACTGAACCCGCTTGCCGGGTCCTTCAGCCTGGCGCTCAATAGATTATCCCCTTTCGCCCCAATACAGCTGAAGCCAAATTCAAACGTGTATTCGTGGCCTTCAGGGATTACTCCTTCAGAACCTGCTAAACAGGGGAACGCGGAAATGGAAAGCCCCCGAGGGAAGATCCCCGGGGGTGTGACTCATCCAAGGCTATGGGCGTCAGAAAGCCGTGGTCTAGGGCTGCGCCTGGGTCGAGAGCGGCGCAGGCATCACAAACACCCTGGCCGCAAGCTCTGCGTCGAGCATGAGGAGAGCGTGGGGATTATCCCCTATGAGCTTAAGCTTGTCGACTAGCCCTTGGAAGTTATCTTCCTCCTCCACCTGCTCATCCACGAACCACTGAAGGAAACTCACCGTGGAGTGCTCTCTTTCTTCCTTTGCGATGTCCATCAGAGTGTAGATACGGCCTGTCACGAACTTCTCGTGGGCCAGAGCCCTCTCAAACACATCGAGAATGCTCCTAAAGTCGGCATCTGGCTTGCCGATTGCCTCTAGGTCAACAGCTGCGTTCTTTCGATGCATGAACTCGAAGAAGATCCTGGCATGGGCCATCTCCTCTTGCGTTTGCACCTTCAGCCAGTTGGCGAAGCCATTCAGGCTCTTCCCAAGGAAGTAGGTCTCCATGGACGCGTAGAGATAGGCCGAGTACAGCTCGTAGTTTATCTGCTGGTTCAGCTCTCCCTGGAGTCTCTCACTGAGCATCAGCGCGCCTCCTCTCTTTTGTCATCAGTTTACACCATACTGGCCTGATACTCCAGGGGGGTTCCGTCACAAAGCGGAAACGCCTACCGCTTCACTCCGAGGTACGACTCCTGGATCTTGGGGTCCATCGCAAGCTCACGTGCGGGCCCGGATTTCGTGATCCGCCCCTGCTCCAACACGTAAGCGCGGTCTGCAGTGGCCAGCGCCTTGTTGGCATTCTGCTCCACAAGGAGAAGGGTCTTGCCTGTCTTCCTGATGTTCTCGACCACCTCGTAGATAGTCTCCACCAGTATGGGAGCAAGCCCCAATGAAGGCTCGTCCAGCAGGACTAGCTCAGGGTCGCTCATCAGGCCCCTCCCCATAGTGAGCATCTGCTGTTCGCCCCCTGAGAGAGTGCCGGCCATCTGCCGATGGCGCTCGCGGAGCCGCGGAAACAGCTGGTACACTCGGTCCAAATCCTCCTGAATGCCCACAGGATCCCGGCGCAGGTAAGCCCCGAGCATAAGATTATCCTTCACGGAAAGGTTAGAAAACACCAGCCTGCCCTCGGGAACCTGGCTGATCCCCCGCTTCACCACAAGGTGCGGCGCGGAGCAGAGCGGGGCGCCCTTGAATGAGATCGTGCCTTCCCTGCGCTTCACGATTCCCGAGATCGCATTGAGGAGAGTGGACTTCCCGGCGCCGTTCGCGCCGATTATGGTCACGATCTCGCCCTTGTTTACGGATATCGCAACACCTCTGAGGGCGTGGATTCCCCCGTAGTACACATGGAGATTATCCACCTCAAGCATCGGCCCGCACCCCCTTGCCGAGGTAAGCCTCGATAACATCGGGATCGTTCTGGATAGCTGCAGGAGGGCCTTCGGTTAGCTTCCTTCCGAAGTTGAGGACGACGATGCTCTCGCAGATGCCCATTATCAGGTCCATGCGATGCTCGATCACCAGCACCGTGCAGTGGAATCTGCTCCTGACCGCGCAGATGAGCTCCATCAGCTGGCCGGTCTCGTCCGGGTTCATGCCCGCGGCAGGCTCATCGAGAAGCAGAAGGCGCGGCTTCACGGCGAGGGCCCTTGCGATCTCAAGCCGCCGCTGCAGGCCGTATGGCAGGCTTGAGGCTCGGTTGTCGCGCCATTCGGAAAGGCCCATCACGTTGATGAGGTCAAGGGCGTTGCGACGCAACCGTTCCTCCTCCGCCCTGTACCTACGTGACCGGAAAGTAGCATCGATGATGCCGTAACCTGAGTCGCCGTGGCAAGCGGTAAGAACATTGTCGTACACTGAGAGCCTCTTGAACAGCCTGATATTCTGAAACGTGCGAGTGATTCCCATGTTCGCAATCACGTGGGGGTCGAGATTGTGAATGGGCTTGCCGTCGAATATGACCTCCCCGCCTGACACCCTATATATGCCGGTGATGAGGTTGAACACAGTCGTCTTTCCCGCGCCGTTGGGCCCGATCAGCCCCGATATCGCGCCCTCCTCAACAGAGAAGCTGACGTTTTCCACAGCCGTGAGGCCCCCGAAGGCTTTCGTGAGGCCGCGTGTTTCAAGTATGCCCATGCCATCCCCTCCCATCCTCCGGCCCCCTAGGCCTCATTTGCTTTCTTGTGCCCGAGGCCAAGGCGGAGCAGCATGCGACGGAACAGCCTGCGGATGCCCGCAATCGTGATCTCGCGGCCTCCCATCAACCCCTCAGGCCTGCTTATCATTATGAATATCACCGCTGCGCCGTAAACAACAAGCCGCCAGAGGGAGAACGCCCGCAGCAACTCCGGAAGCGCCGTGAGCAAGAGCGCGCCAAGCACACTCCCGGAGATGCTGCCCATGCCTCCGAATATGACAATGATAGTCAGCTCTGTAGACTTCGTCATTCCGAACATCTTCGGCTGCAGGAATCCGGTGTAGTACGCAACGAGACCGCCGGCGACCCCTGCGTATACAGCGCTCACAAACAGGGAGATCATCTTGTTCCTGAAGGTATCGATTCCGATGGTCTTGGCGGCAAGCTCCTCCTCGCGAATGGCGATCATGTTCCGTCCATATCGAGAGTTGATGAGCCGCACCATGAAAAGCACCGCGACGGCGCTCACTATAATCACGTTGGTGAGATTGGTGTTGAGGGGTATCCCAGCCCAACCACGCGCCCCGCCAAATAGTTGCACGTTATCGAGGATCAAACGTATCGCCTCTCCAAATCCTAGGGTGGCGATGCAGAAGTAGTCGCCCTTGAGCCTCAGAGTAAGCTTGCCTATAGGCAGGCTCACCAAGCCCGCGAACAGCCCGCCAAGGAGAAGCGCGATGCCGAATGGAAGCCCAAGTCGAGTCCCAAAATAGGCGGCGGCGTAGCCGCCTAGGGCCATGAACCCTGCATGGCCGAACGAGAAGAGCCCCGTGAAGCCAGTGAGGAGCGACAGCCCCAAGACAGCCACCAGGTTGATCCCCGAGAGCAGCAGGATGCCCTTAATGTAGAACCAGTCCACGGCCATCAACTCCTACGCCTTTTCCTCAGTCGGCTTCCCCATCAGGCCTATGGGACGGAAAACGAGAATGGCTATGAGCAGACTGAACGAGATCAAGTCGCGGAATTGGGATGAGAAATAGCCCGATATCAGGGTCTCGATCACCCCAAGAAGTACAGATCCGACTACCGCCCCAGGCAGGCTTCCCAGGCCCCCGAACACCGCTGCGATAAACGATTTGATGGTTATTGCTCCTATCTGGGGGTACACCGTGTACTTCATCCCGAACAGAACACCTGCAATCCCAGCAAGGAACCCGCCGATGGCGAAGACGAGGGTCACGATAACGTCGGTGTTGATGCCCATCAGCGCACTCGCTCGGGCACTGAAGGCAGTAGCCTGAATCGCTTTCCCGATTTTGGTTGAATCGATGAGGTACACCAGGAGCACAAGACAGACGGCAGCAGTGATGAAGATCATCGCATCCAGCCGCCCGATGTAGAGCGGGCCCAAGTGAAATGGTTCCCTTGAGAGCACGAGCGGGTAGGTCTTGAAGGTGGGACCGATCGTGGCCACCACGAAATTCTCTATGAACATGGACGCGCCCATTGCTGAGATTATGAAGTAGAGGAACGGGGCGCTCCGCATCCTGAGGGGCCTGTACGCGACTCGCTCCACGAGAACCGCAATGACTGCTGAGCAGATGGCGGCCCCAGCGAGGGCCAGAGGGAAAGGCCACTTGAAGAGGGTCAACAGGTAGAATCCGAAATACGCGCCGAGCATGATCACGCCGCCATGGGCGAAGTTGCTGAAGCTCATGATGCTGTAAACCAGTGAATATCCCACGGCCATCAGGGCATATACACTGCCGATCGATAACCCATTAATCATCTGCTGCAGAAACTGGGCCATCGGCATCCCCCTTCACGGTAACTGAGCGCGCGCTCGCTGTAGGAGGCATGGGCGGCGGGCATCACAGCGCGCCTCGCCGCCCCACTCCGCAGAATACCAGCTACTTCGCAGAAGACCGGCTACCTCGGTGCGTACTTCTGCTGGAATACGTACTTGCCATCAACGATCTTGATGATGGCAGCTTCCTTGCCCTCTGGGTTATGGGTGGCCTTGTTGATCCGTATCGTTCCGGTGATGCCCTGGATATTGGTGGTCTCCAGAGCGTCCTTGATAGCCACGGGGTCGAAGCTCCCCGCCCTCTTCACTGCGTCTACGAACATGAGGAACGCATCATATGCGAGGAATCCGTTTAGCTCCACCGCCCTCTTGTACTTGGCGGTGTACCTATCTTTGAACTCCTTCACATCGGGGTCATCGAAGTCGAGGTGGTTCACGAGGTAGCAGTTGTTCACGGCATCCTTGGCCATCTCAATCAGGATCTCCGACGGCCAACCGTCCCCGCCCATCAGTGTGCACTTGATGCCAAGCTCTCGAGCTTGGTTCGCCGACAGCGCCACTTCCTTGAAGAAGTACGGCATAAATATAATCTCGGGGTTCGACGCCTTTATCTTCGATAGCTGCGCCCGGAAATCCGTGTCTCCGCCCTTGAAGGCCTCCCTGGCGACGATCTTGCCTCCCTTGTCGGTGAAGGTCTTGATAAAGAACTCGGTGAGGCCCTGAGAATAGTCGTCAGCCACGTCATAGAGAACGGCGGCCTTCCGGCATTTGAGGACATCGAAGGCGTACCCGGCTGCAACCGCGCCCTGATAGGGATCGATGAAGCACACTCTGAAGTTGAACGGCTTCACCTTGCCATCCACAACTGTGACCTTGGGGTTCGTGGCAACAGTCGCGATGTCCGGCACCTTCATCTGTTCGAGCACCGAGGCGATGGGAATCGCGTGGCCGCTGGCGTTGGGCCCGATGATGGTGACTACCTTGTCCTGGCTGGTAAGGCGCCTCACGACGTTCACGGCCTCCATCGCGTCACCACGGTGATCATAGCCAACAACCTCGACCTTCGCTCCTAGCAGCCCGCCTGCCGCATTTAGCTCCTCCGCAAGCATTTTCACAGTGTTGAACTCGCACTGGCCCCATATAGCCTGATCGCCGGTGAGCGATCCGACCCAGCCGAGCTTCACGACCTTGTCGGCGGCACGGACAGAGGACATCAGGACGAGACAGAACGCGACACACAGGCACACCACAGCAGCTCTTCTGATCCTGGTCAACATCGCATTTCCTCCTTCATGTGCAGGGCCATCCTGGTTTCCGCAGGGCGTTGGGCGTTCAACAGATGACGTGAAGTCCTCAATAGCTCGTTCTGAGCGAATTCCCGGCCACCACCTCCCAAGAAAAGCATTTGCGACACAGCGTCGATGTGGGAAAGTGCAGGCATAGCACAGTGACTACTTTCCACCAATGATCTGGTCTGCCTTCATCCAGTTTTCGACGTCTATTTGCATATCCCTCTACACAAACTGTATAAAACCTACATCTAACGTGATCCTCTAGAACCGATCTGACGGATGCAGGTGGGGGTATCCCATTGGAAATATGGCGTTAAGCAGCGCCTCTCCTTGACCTCCCGTTCCAGCGCCGGCAAGCCTGATTCTGGCCTCGTGCAGCACGTCGTCCACACTTCTGAATCCCATAACCAACGCCAACAGCTGGCCCTGGTCGATCTTGAGTTCCCAATCAGCGTGGAGAGCGTCCACCGGCGCGGGACCCAATTGGAGGTTCGCTCCATCGACCAGCAAATCCAGATCTCCGATATCGGTCGAGATCCGTAACACTCCCGACATCGCCGGGAGCGGGAGGCGCCCAGCGCCCGCCAGGCGCGCGTTCAGCTCAGGGAGGAGCTTCTCGAAGGTGGCGCGCAGGTTGATGATTCGCCCCATACCGTCTCGGCAGTTGGGAAAGGCAATGTGAGACGTGCACCCATATCTTCGTGCAAAGCCCGCGAAAGCGTGGTCCGGAGGCGCCAAGAACGCCACGCTGGCAGCTCTCCTTCTCACTGCCATGTCCGCGAAATACTTTATGAACGTCGAATAGACATCGCCTCCAGCGCCTACAACCTCGGTTACGTTCACGTGGTCTGGAACATCGTCGTAAGCAGCGTATCCAACTACCTTGCCGCCTGACTTGGCCACCACGGCCGCGCTGGGAATATCCCAGTCGCTTCCGAGCCGAAAGACAGTCCATGTAGACAATTGCCTCACAAGGCTCCCAGTGCGCCTGGAGTTGTCGCTGTTGTACATACCGATGATGGCGGGTACATCGTCAGGGCTCATCGAAAGCACTTCGCAATACGTCATGGCCTGCTCCCCGCCTCCAGTGGGGATTTCAATTCTGTAATCCCCTATCACGGATGTATAGCCGAACCTATCGTAGAAGTATGGGATGCCAAACAGTATGGACACATCAAACCCCATGCTTCCCATGAGCCGAATTGACTCGGAAAGTAGTTCCCTCGCATGCCCGTGCCTTCGAAACGAAGGCTTTGTCACGACATTCCCGATTCCACCAATCCTAACTACAGCCGAACCTACCCTCATCTCGCGCCGGTGTATGATGAGCCTTGTGATCTCCTTTCCATCTACAACGTCCCTAACTAGAGTGTCGCGACCCCTGGTGCTCGTACGTATCACTGTAATGGCCTCCATGATGCAGGTCTTCCCGCACGCTTCTTCTTGTCGCATGTTGATTAAGTACTAACTAGGCACATTCCTCCTGCTGTTTGCCAATAACGTCCATCCATGGAGGCTCAAGCGCAGCCGACAGGGCCCGGATCTCGTAGCCGACGCTTGGCTGCGCCCGGCAGTCCTCACCTCGAATAACCTCTATATCTGTATGGAGGACACTAGACGCGCATTGGCGAAGGCATCTATTGCTTCATTCCAGATCTTCATCACGAAGGGGGAATCACAGTGCCAAGGCGCTTGTGGGAAATGGTGCGACTCGGTCCGGCGGCCCTGTGCAAGGCCAGACCGAGTCGCACCACATGGTCCTAATGGTCTCCTCACTGCTGCTCGCTACTGCGCCACTTTGAACCTCGCTGCCAGAGCCAGCATGCGCTGGGCCATCTCCGCAAGGGCCGCAGACGACGCCGACATCTCCTCTATGGATGCACTGACTTCCTCTGAAGAAGCCGATACTTCCTCAACTGCAGCCGCGTTTTCCTCCGACACTGCAGCAACACTCTCCACGGATTTCTGGACCTCGCCAACGCTGGCAGCCATCTGCTCGGCTGCCGCTGAGTTCTCGTCAGTCACCGCTACTACCTGGCTCATGGCTTCCTTCACCTTCCCATTGCCCTGCGAAAGGGAATGCCCAGACGTAACCACCGATTCAACACACTTCAGGCTCTCCACGGCCCGGTCACGTATCTGTCCCAGGGAATCGGTGGATGCCGCCACCATCGGCCCGCTCTCCTGAATGAGCTGGCCCGTGACCCCGATCGCCGAAGTGACCCTCATCGTATCAGCCATTGTCTGCTCGATTAGCTGGGCAATGAGCTTGGTCTCCTGAAGCGACCTCTCGGCGAGCTTGCGCACCTCGTCTGCGACAACTGCGAAGCCCCTTCCCTGCTCGCCTGCGCGTGCAGCTTCTATTGCGGCATTTAGTGCAAGCAGGTTGGTCTGGTCGGCTATGTCGCCGATCACCTCAACCACCTGCCCGATCTGCTTCGAGCTCTTGTCGAGGCCAGATGCTGCCTCTACTACCTCGTCAGACGCTGCCTTGATCTTCGACATGCTCTGCGCGACCTGATCCACTGCCTTGTCCCCTTGCTGCGCTGCCTCGACCGTCTGGTTCATCGACTCTCCCATTCGAGTCAGGAACCCGCTCACCGTAGCCAGCTCCTCGCCCATCTGCTCAGCCAGTCCGGAGGCGACCCTCACCCGCTCGGTCTGCACGCCCGCGCCTTTTGCGACCTGTTCAACTCCTACCCTGAGTTCCGCTGTCGCCGCAGCACTCTCGGTCGCACTGGCGCTCTGCTGCTCAGCCCCGCCCGCCATCTGCTGGATGGTCGCAGATATCTGCTCCACGGCCTTAGCCGACTCAGATGACGACGCAGACAGCTCCTCACTGGCTGCTGCGACATGCTCTGCCTCCAGCCTTACGTCACGCAACAAGGCAGTGAGGTTCTGCACCATCTTCATGATAGAATCGCTCAGGTCTTCCATTTCGTCGCGGGTCTTGATTGAGGGAGGAGAGATGGTGAGATCTCCAGCTGCCACCGCCTCGGCCACAAAACGCATCTTCTCGACGGGAACCGCGATGCCGCGCGAAAGGATGACGGTCATTGCCACAATGGCTACCAACGCCACCGCAAGGCATATCACGATCACGACGGTTCCGATAGCCGTGTCCTTTCTGGCGTCCGCAAGCCATTCCTGGTTGAAACCCCTGATGTACTCCAACCAGTTCGCAATCGTCTTGTCGAGAGTCGTGAGGGTCAAGTGTCCTTCCTTCAGCATGCCGGCGATGCCTTCCTCTGCTTTCCCTGCCGTAACAAGTGAGAACATCTTCTCTGCAGCCGCATTGTATGCCTCATCCGTACTCATGATTTCGCTGCGACAACGTAACGATTCGTCGTACAGCCCGAAATCGTCCATTCCCTTCAGAGTGGCCCGGATGCCCTCACTAAGCTTGTCGTATTTCGAGATGACCGAGTCATCCCTGGTGATCATGTAATCCCGAACCGCCAATCCTCTTTCCAACATCTGTCCGCGGAGTATGTCGATCTGCATCTCCAGCGGCATGCTCTTCGCGATCATACTCATGTACTGCTCTGAGGTCATCCTGTTGGACCAGATTCCAGCGGCTCCAACTGCAGTCGCCAGAACGAACACTATTGCGAAACATCCAATGAGTTTGGCGCGAATCTTCAGCTTCAAGTAAACTGCACCTCCTGAGAATCGTGACATTACATTCATCGGCGCAGTGGAGCTCGAAGTTTATGCCGGAGGACCAGTCTTCGAACAAATTCGTAGGTTTCGGCGTGCGCCGGGCATGAACGGAGCTTCCATTTCGATGATGAGCGGGATGATGAGTTCGTTCGCGACCTTACGACTGGAATCGGCTATAATGGTGGCAGCGCATAATCACTGATCGAGGGTTGGAGGTCCACAATGAACGATTGCATGAACGATCTCTCGCAGGAGGTTGTGTTCATCACTGGCGCCACATCCGGATTCGGACTAGCCTGCGCCAAGCTGTTCGCGCTGCACGGCGCGCGCATCGTCGCGGCAGGCAGGCGTGCAGATAGGCTCGATGCTCTGAAGCGCGAGCTAGGCGACGGGGTTTGCCGCCTGGAACTGGATGTGCGCGACCGCGCCAGTGTAGAACAGGCCGTATCTTCGCTTCCAGATGAGTTCGCAGCAGTCACGGTGCTGGTCAACAGCGCCGGGCTGGCGCTTGGCCTGGAGCCTGCGCAAAGGGCTCTACTGGACGACTGGGACACGATGGTCGACACCAACTGCAAGGGCCTGATCTACTGCACACGGGCGCTTCTCCCTGGCATGGTCGCGCGGGACCGCGGGCACATCGTAAACATGGGATCCATAGCAGGAACATACCCATATCCTGGCGGAAACGTTTATGGGGCGACCAAGGCCTTCGTGAGGCAGTTCTCCCTCAACCTTCGAGCGGATCTTCTTGGCGCCGGGATTCGTGTGACCAATATCGAGCCAGGCATGGCCGAAACCGAATTCTCCGCAGTGCGGTTCCATGGGGATTTCGAGAAGGCCGCGCAGGTCTATGCCGGAATGAAGCCAATGACAGCCGAGGACGTCGCCGATGCAGTTCTCTGGTGCGTTACTCGCCCTGCTCACGTAAACATCAACAATATCGAGCTCATGCCGGTCAGTCAGGCATTCGGACCGCTGGCCGTCAAACGCAGCAAGCAGCCCGGCCAATAGCGCAGCTGGCGAATGGCAATCCCAGTCGCGGCGGCTCGGAGGCTTCGCCACAGGAAGCCGCGCCGAGCCGCCGAAAACGCCGAACATGGAGGTGAATCACCGCGAATCAGCAGTTCCTCGGCATCGGTTTGATCATCCTCTCCCCACCTTGAACCTGGCTGCAAGCTGGGACAGGCGCTGCGCCATCTCCGCAAGGGACATGGAGGACGCCGACATCTCCTCTATTGATGCGCTAACCTCCTCCGATGAGGCCGACACCTCCTGGACTGCCGCCGCGTTCTCCTCCGATACTGCGGCGACGCTCTCCACTGACTTCTGGACCTCGCTGACGCTGGCAGCCATCTGCTCTGCTGCTGCCGCGTTCTCGTCCGCCACAGTAACGACCTGACCCATGGCCTCCTTCACTCGATCATTGTCTTTCAGTAGAGCCCGTCCAGACTGGACTACTGACTCAACAAGCTTGAGGCTCTCCATCGCCCGTTTGCGTATCTCCTGCAGAGACTCGGTGGACGCGGTCACCATCGGCGTGCTTTCATGGATCAACTGACCCGTGGTTCCAATCGCCGAAGTCAGCCTCACCGTATCAGCCATGGTCTCCTCGATGAGCCGCGAGATGAGCTTCGTCTCCTGAAGTGACTTCTCGGCTAGTTTGCGGACCTCATCGGCCACTACAGCAAAGCCCCTGCCCTGTTCCCCTGCACGGGCTGCTTCGATCGCCGCGTTTAGCGCAAGCAAGTTGGTCTGATCAGCTATATCGCCGATGACCTGCACGACCTGTCCGATCTGCTTCGAACTCTTGTCCAAGCGAGATGCAGCCTCGACTACGTCGCCTGATGCAGTCGTTATCTTCGACATACCCTCAGCCACTTTGTCGACGGCCTTATCTCCCTGCTGTGCAGCCTCTACCGTCTGGTTCATCGATTCCCCCATTTGTGCTAGGAACCCGCTCACACTAGCCAGTTCCTCGCCCATCTGTGCGGTGGACTGGGAAGTCACGTGCACGCGCTCAGTCTGCACCTCAGCGCCATGCGCGATTCCGTCGATCCCGGCCTTGAGTTGAGCTGCCGCCGCGGCACTCTGGGCAGCGCCAGCACTTTGTTGCTCTGCACCGCCTGCCATCTGCTGAATCGTCTCGGATATCTGCTCTACAGCCTTGGCGGACTCCGACGAAGAGGCGGAGAGTTCCTCGCTGGCACTGGCCACATGCTCAGTCTCCTGCATGAGGTCGTGGAGCAAGGCAGTGAGGTTCTGCACCATTTTCTTAATGGATTCGGTCAGATCAGCAATTTCGTCTCTAGTGTTAACTGTAGGAGGAGTGACGGTCAGGTCGCCCGCCGCTACTGCCTCTGTGACCGCTCTGAGTTTCTCAATTGGAAGAGCTATCGAACGAGACTGCATCGCGCTCATGATAAACACAAGACATGCAGCCACCGCTATTGCAGCGATCGTGATGACGTACGACTGCCAACCGGTGCGCTGAGCATCTGCCAGCCACTGTGCGTTCGCCGTCTCGATGAACTGCTGCCACTTGGTGATTGTCTCGTCTAGCGAACCGAGCAATCGACGGCCTTCGGCTCCCGCAAGGTTGATGGCGTCTTCTCTCTTGCCCTCGCTCGCCAGCGCGAACACCTTCTCCGCCATTGCATTGTACTCGGCGTTCGTCTGCATGATCTGAGCAAGGCGCTGTTTGGATTCCTCGGCTTTGCTCAACTCCTTGATTGCCGCTTCCACATCAGTGATGGCCTTGTCTCCATCACGGAATCGCGCGGCGTAGGATTGGTCGCCATAGAGCAGGACGGCCCGCAGGTTCAGGCCCTTCTCCAGAATCAGCCCTTTCATCTTGTTGATGAGGGCAGTGACAGGCAAACTCCTCTGGATCAGGTTCATGTGCTGACTCGTGATGCGTCTCTGAGCCCATATGCCAAAAACCCCCACTGCAAGTATGAGCGCGAATGCTACAATATATGACCCCGTAAGCTTGGCGCGGATTCCTAGTCTCATCCAATGCACCTCCACCTAGTTGCCCTTCTGCAGATATCGGCAACTCCATGGTGTACTTTCAGGCATTCGCACCAGTGCCTGAAGGTATTCCTTCAGGCGGATGACTGTTCTGCAAAGACATGATGCCTACAGCACGTGACGCACCGTCTTCCAGCAATCTGCATGATCCGCACGATCGAGCCTGCGAGATAATCGGCGATTTGCGCATACTACCACCGATCACTCAAGCAAGGAAGGTGACAATATGCCTGATGTCAAGTGTTCCATCGATAGCTGCAAGTACTGGGGCGTAGGGCAGGTGTGCCACGCCGACTCCATCTGGGTGCAGCCCAATACCGACGCCGGAGGAACCAGGGATCTCGTTCAGTCAACCCAGATGGAATTCGCCGTGGAGCCGGGCGCCAAAGCGGGCAGCGTAGGAACCCCAAAATCCCAGCCCAGCGCGCCCGGCTCGCGTGCGAGCAACTCCGCCCAGACCCGCTGCGGCACCATGACGCCCCGCGACACCAACGCTGACCACGGCAAGCATGATCGGCACGGCAAGTAGCAACTGGCGCAGCGAAGTATGACCAGCACGGCTGAGTGCGGCACAGCACCGCGAAGTGCAGTAAGCACGGCGAGGCACGGCAGGGTGTGACCAGCACGGCAGGGAGCGGCCGGCACGGCAGGGTGTGACCAGCACGACCGGAGTGCGGCACAGCACATGGGCTTGGCAGAGAGGGGCGGGCAGACGATTGCCCGCCCCTGCTCCATGCTCAATACGATGAGAATCGAGGACGCACCCGCCTCCCCGCCCGCGCCACCACATGTTGGCGGCAGGCATCTAAAGATGGTAGGATCATGATGTGAAAGTGGTGAGGTCTGCCCGATAGCAGTTGGACACGATGCGCCTGGAATACCACTGCGAAATGGATCGGGAGTGACGTTGGTGGCTGACTGGTACGTTATGCTGTTTCCAAGCGGAATCCCCGAGTCGTTCAGAGTCACAGTCGAGGCGTTGGAACAACGAATGGGCGGCGTCCCAGTGGACAGTCCCCACGTGACAGTCGCCTATCTCGAGGGAGAGGCGCGCCCCGATGATCTCGTTGAGCGTATGGCATCCATGCCCAATCCCTCGGTGCACATCCAAGGGAGAGGGCTGTTCAGCTTCTGGCCAGATAGCCCCCACGCACTGTTCGGGTTCTGCCTTTTCATGCGTATACGGAAGAACGCGGCCCTCCGATCCCTGTATGTTTCGATAGCCAGTGCTTTTGAAGGCTCCGGCGTGCTCCCGGCACGTTCGTGGCAGGATTCGATTCTTCACCTAAGGCTGTTGGATCACCTTCCGGTCAGCCCGTCAGAAGCCCTCTCCGGCCTGGATGATGAGGCGTACACGATTTCCTTCCCTGCTGCATGGCTAGTCCTGTCACAGGTCGACGAGGACGGCCGGTTCCAAGAGTGGTTCAGGCTTCCTCTGCAAGCGGATTGAGCGTAGAGAAGGCTCTACCCCCAATCCATCGGCACTGAGCGTCGCTCAGTATGGGGTTGGATTCATCGACACTCCCCGAACCAACCCAGCATGCGTGTGCTATCATGAAGCCATGGCGCGGCAGAATCGGCACTGCAGCATCGCCTGACTACTGGAGGTATTGCCATGGATTCGTCGCTCTTCACTGATCGTGCGATTGAGCTGGGGGCGGACCACGCCGTCCGATTTGAGATCGATGACATCGTTTTCGATCCACGCACGATTCTCAAGTGCGCCTTCGGCTGTTCAGACTGGGGATACGGCCACACCTGCCCTTCGAGGCCGGGTTCGCTCAGGCCGTGGGAGTATGAGCAGATCCTCAGGCGTTACTCGTGGGGAATCATCATCCATTCCACGCGGAAGAAGGTCTCCCAGGAAGTGTCGTTCGCCCTGGAGAGAGAGGCCTTCCTCAGGGGCTGCTACTTCGCGTTCTCCCTAAGCGACTGCGCCATCTGCAGCGAGTGCCTGGGCCACATGGGAAAGCCATGTGCAAACCTGAAGAAGGCGAGGCCAGCCTTCCACAGCGTTGGCATCGACGTTTTCAAGACCGTACGGAAGTTCGGCCTTCCAATTGAGACCCTTAAGGACGAGAACCAGGAGCAAAACTGGTACTCGGCGGTGTTCGTCGAGTAAGGCGGGCTGTTCCTCACCGGACAATCGAGGCCGTGCAGTCTTCCCCATCAACCCCGTGCGCGTTTCGCGTATTCCGTGCAGGTCCGTCGATACTGCTCTGCTGCCTCTGGGCAAAAGCTCAGCTAGACGGTGTACCGATGGGGTGGAGGTGAACTCCCCGTGTTTGCCAAAGTTACTCCTTAACCCATATGCGATATCTACAAGGCTATGGAGCCGGGCTTCGGGCTCTTCGCGCGGGAAAAGAGCATGTGGTCGCTTGAGCTCCACATCGTCAGGTTGCTGTCCGACGTGCCCGCCGAAAGACTTGCCCGGGCATACCTGACACGTCGTCCCAGCAGCTTCAGGAGCTGCTCACGAATACGAACCGGGATGAGCAGGCTTTCGGTGCTCGTCGAGTTGAGCATCTGTCGAGGCCAACCGCGTAGGCGCGTGATGGAACTGACGATCCAGAGCGTTGCCACAAGGCGCATGTACCAGATAACGTCACGTCCAGAACCAAGCCCGATAGCGCCATCAAACTGCTCGATGAAGCCGACGCCATGGGCATTCCATACGGAGCTGTGGTGTTCGGCATGGAAGACTGTGGCAAGGGTTGCACCGTCATCTCATCTCCTTATCGTGGACCCATTCATGGCCTGCAATGATGCGGCGCCCACGCATATGACGGATGACACGTACCGACCTGCCTGCTAGGGCATCCAGTGCGGCGGGCTATCCCCCTCCAGACTTGTTGGGAGCAGCATAGTGCCAGTCAGACGTAGCTTGCTGGAGAGCCTCTTCTTGGCTGCCCAGACATGGTTGTCCGGGTAGGACTCGATCCTGTAGCATCCAGCCACATGCTTGGCAGGCCCAGAAGCTCCTCGCCTACTAGAACGGCGTGCAGACACAGTCTGCATATCTGGGGTCGGTCGCGGTGACGTTGCCGCTCATGCGAAGCTCCTGCGATACCTGTTGAGGACTCTTAGCCTGCTTGCCCTTTATCTGGCGTTCCACATCATCCTTGACCTCTTCGAAGGTGGCCTCGTGAACCGCCTTGCAGTCGGTGACTCGGATTATGTGATAGCCAAACTCGCTCTTCACTGGGTTGCTTGTCTGTCCAGGAGCCATGGAAAAAGCGGCCTTCTCGAACTCCGCGATCATCCTGCCGCGAGGGAAGAAGCCGAGGTCTCCACCTTCAGCAGCTGATCCAGGATCGAGCGACTTCTCGGTCGCTATCGAAGCGAAATCCTCGCCAGCGGCAAGCCTCTTCTGGATCTCCTTCGCTTCGGTTTCAGTCTCGACCAGAATGTGGCTTGCCTTCACCTGCTCCGGCTCGTCGTAGTCAGACTTGTGCTCGCTGAAGTACTTCTGCATCTCTTCTTCGATGACGGCGACATTCTTGGTTGAGAGTCTAAAGACGACGAGGCTCATGGCGAGGTTCTTGCTGAGGGCAGCCTCTGTCATCTCATACTGCGCGAGCATGGCATCGAAGCTTGGACCGATCTCCTTCCTGAGCTTCTGGATTTCTGCGTCCATCTCTTCAGGCTTGACGCTGACCTTCGCCTTCTTGGCCGCCTGCTGGATGAGCATCTCGTCGATCATCTGGTTAAGAATCTGACTGCCGGAGTTCTCCTCGAGCCGGCCCATGAAATCGTGGCGTGACAGCCTCTCACCGTTCACGATGGCCACTACCCCGCCCTCGGCCAGCCCTTCCTTCCGCCAGATCCAAAGATCACCGTCTTCACCTGCGACTCGTCCACCGGGATGTCGAACACAGAATATGTACCATCCTTCATGGTCGCGATAAGTGGAGCGGCAAGAGACACGCTCGGCACGGAGATGATAGTCAGAGCCGCCAGAAACGACACCAAGGTGGCCACCTTCAACTTCGTACGCATGTCAAAATCCCCTTTCGGATACCAAGGCGAGCCATCTCCGTAGCTGCCAACACATGTGGGTTTTCTGCAGGCGCATCACTAAGGAAGTCTCCTGCCCTGTGTCCGTCTGCTTTAGCATGCTCGCATTCACACGCGAATGCCCGCGTGCTTCAGGAACTCAATGACAGCACCTCGATTCAGCATGTCGTGGCAAAACTGGTTCCCGTAGTCGCGCAGGCAGCCGTAGCAGCTTCCATTCGCGGTCTCCCCACCACATGTGCAAGAGCTCAGTCTCCTGAGGGAGGCTGTCATCGATTCGCGGAGTGCGCTAGGATCCGCAAGCCTATGGACATACCCTGCACCACCGGGGACGGTATCGAACAGGACAAGCCTGGTCGAGTTGCCCGTAGGACCGCCCCACTGGAGACATCCGTCGATCTCGTTCCTCTCGATACCCAGAGCCATGCAGGCTCCTTCGATCAATGCGTAAAGCAGTGAGTACCAGAACCCCTGATTCTGGTTACCGCATGGTTCGAACGCCAGCCTGGCTATGTCGGTCATGAACTCGTAACCTAGCGACGCGTGGGTGAAGCTCCCCTTGCACTCGCGACCGTACGGGTCTAGGTGGGAGGCCGTGCCTTTCTTGACGTAGCCCACCATGGCGTACCCACACCACCTGCATATGGAGAACCCCTGCCCGAACGCTTCATTTATCACGGCGAGCCTCCCTGCCTTTGAAGTGCTCACTTTGACCAACGTATCCGATAGCTGCAGTTCTGATGCTGTATCGTCACCCTCGATGCGAGAGAAGAAGACCCTGGTGGCATGGGTCCGCTCTGGCCTCTGCTCACCTGGCTCTGCAGGCTCCCCCACATCCGCGATGAAGCCAAACTCCGGAACCACGAACGCCTTTGAGCAGGTGACTTCTGCTCCGCAGGTGTCACACAGCTGAGTCTTGCTGTCATCCAGGGCCAACTTGGTCACGTAGTTTCCGCACTCTCGACACTCACTGTAGAAGTAGCGCATCCACTCCCGCTGAGGCACACGCTTCAGATAGCGGCTTGTCCATACCTTGCCCCCCGCCACGACCTGACCATCTGGAGCGTACTCGGATATCGCAAGCCTGAGATCTCGTTGGAGCTCAACTGTTCGGTCTGAGTACGAGTTCAGGCTCAGATCCAAGTTCACGATGTCGACGGGGAAACCATACCTGGGCAGGACGTTTCGGCTGGCCAGGTAGTTAATGAGATAGCGCTCTCTTATTGTCTTCATGAGCCTCACAGGGTCTCTCGTGTCCGCGAACTTCGCAGCAAGCTCTGTGTATCGCTCTGTCAAGACTTCGATATCATTGTTGACTTCCTCACTAGCAAGAGCCAGAACCCCTGGAGCGTCAGAGTCGCTGGACGCGAGAAACCCATCTACCCATGCCCACGAATCGATACCCAGGGGATCTAGGAGATTCCCCGGGACCGTACGCATGAGGCTCCTCTTCAGGCCCTCTGGCCTTGAACCCAAGTGCTCTTTGAGGAGCCTCGTTCCGGAGCCCTTGCTGTTGAGGAAGAAGTCCTGAACAGTGTGCCAGTACTCCTCGTGGGACCGCCAGAAGTCGGCCAGAGCAGTGGCATATACATGCCGCAGTACTATCTTCCTATTGTCGAGCTCGAAGTGGGGCGGTCTGATGTGCCCTCTGATCATCCCGTCGGGTTCCCTGTAGTGGAAAGCATCGTGGGGCCTGTCCTGTGCGTATGTGACCACCATGGCTGCGACTCCCGCTCTTCGGCCTGCTCTCCCTGCACGCTGTACGTAGTTTGCAGCAGAAGGCGGAACGTTCTTCATCAGCACAGTCTCGAGATCTCCAAGGTCTACGCCGAGCTCAAACGTAGTGGAACAGCTGAGAATGTTGATGCGGCCTTCCTGGAAATCGGTCTGGAACTGTGCCGCCGCCTCGGGTTTGAGCTGGGCAGTGTGCTCTTCAGCCCGCATCTCCCACGGGAAATCGCGTTCCACGTAAAGCCGAACGTAGTGGTTGGACTCAAGGGACTTCGAGACATCAGCTGGAGCTAGCATACCCGTGCACCTGTACTGGGGGCACACGCCACGCACATTGTGCAGTGTTATGCGTCCGCACGTGTCACACGCGTACCACTGCGGCGTGCACCGCGTGCCGTGAGCAAGGACTCCCCATCTCGCAGGGTCCAATTGGTATGTAGGGCCGTTACGGCGATCGCTGATACTATCGAGGTAGCCTTGCCATACACCGTTCGGCCAGCCCATTAGGAGATCTCTGTTCCACGTGCCCTCGAGCAGTTCCAAGGCCGCTTCTCCGTGATCTCTCTCCAGTTCTATCCTTTGAGCCAGCCTCACAAGATAGTCGGACCTGCTGTTTCGGGTTGACGGACGGCCCGGCCTCCACGCAATGATGTGTGCAAGCCGATCAGGACCCAATAGTCTCACAGACACCTCGAAGTTGCGTGGCTCGAAAATCGGATCCCTCGGATTCACGCCCTTAGGAAACTTCATGGCACCATTAAGCCTGAGTGTGTCGAGCATGACTCCATAAAGATCCCATACCTCTTCTGGCGTCAGTCGCCACTGCAGCAGGTAGTACGGAGATGGGCTCCAATTGCCCGGCTTATCGAGCTTGAACCCGAGCAAGCCCATCCTCTCCAGACCGTGACGATCGCGACCCATGAACTCCTGAAGCACCCACTTCTGTGCCTCCTCTCGGATTGCAGCAGAAGTGCGACCGCTGGCAGCCTCCGTCGACAGTCTCTTCTCGACCTGCCTCCAAAGATCTACAGTCAGCACCGAGCATCCTTCGGATTCCGAGATTACCTCCCTCGCGGCATCAAGAACGATATTACGCCTCAGAATGCGCTCATAGCTGCTCTGCATGTATGGGGCGAAGTAGGCCGCGTCCTGCCGACTATCAGAAAAGACCAGAAGTTTGTGAGGATCTGCAGAATCGGCGTTATCAGTGGATTTCGCAACGGCCCACCCGCTTTCGTCGTACTCCACACCGGGCTCGCCGGAGACAATGGAAGTGCCCGGAGACTCGACATTTCCCTGATTACGGTTCAGTTCCCGATATGCAGCGGTAGCAATGACACTGGCCGCCGCATCCGCCCCCACCGATATCCTCCGCACTACCCCGAGCAAGTTGTCACGCGCTCCACACACTGGGCAACGGTTCACCTGCCGATTTCTGGCTTTTGCGTCAATTAGCCTCACTCTGTTGGCACCGCACCTACACAGCGGGACAAGCGCACCCTCGATCCCGATTGCGCCACAGATGGGGCACAACTCGTATGTCTCCACATCGATCTCGTCCTCTGTCGGATCATCCTGATTGTCCTCATCGTCTGTGCAGCCTGTGGCGAGCGCAGGATCTGGGACCGCATAGTATCTCACCTTGGCGTTGCTGTGAGGCCCGTTTGCAGCAGGTTTCTCCAGCGCTTCATCCTTCTCCCTAGTGATGATGTACGTTGTGCCGCAGTTCCGGCACAACCCTGCATCGAACGCCACAGCGCTCCCGTTACCGCACGGCACGCTCTCAACCCGATCCAGATGGATAGCAGGCTCGGGTGCGAACGACACGTAGCCGCCGTTCAGGGCCCTTATCATGAGATGGTACTTGGCAGGCAGCAGCGGACCGCTGTCTCCAGCTGGCTTGGCCCTGACCGCTAAGCTGATGAGGGCTACCGCGGCTTTCCCGGCATCCACGGTCGGTAAAGCGCCGCCGAATAGCTCCTCCGCAAGCTCCGCGACGTCACGCGGAGTATCGGAAAGCAGTTGCTGTACCCGAATGAGATTGCCATCACCGGAGAGAACGTCATGCAGGAAACCCTCGACCGATGAGCCCCATTTGATTAGCGCCTTCCCGATCGTTTCCCCTGGCACGCCGTTGCCGGACGCGGTTTCCGCGAGTCTCGCCACGGCGTCCGCCCCATCAAGCTGAGATGCAATTCCCTGCCAGGCAGAGTAGAGGCGCGGATCGGGCCTTCCCCAGGACGTGTGTACTCCCACCTCCTCCCGCTCAGCGAGGACTAGGTCCTGGCAGAGCGGATCACCGGGGTCATACTCGAAATCCTCACTGAAGAGCTTGGAGGCGAACCTCATTATGTCCGCGGCATCGTCAACACCTCGGCCCAACGTAGCGCTGGTGGCAACGCACTGAAGTCGGCCCGACTCGCCATCTGCTACCCGATCCCTAAGCCTACGAAGCAGCATGGCGGTTTCGATGCCCTTGGCGCCGGAGTATGTGTGCGCCTCGTCAAGAACGATGAAGCGCCACCCACCGACCATACCGCCGTCGAAGAACACGTTGTCATCCGGGCGCAGCAGGAGATACTCGAGCATGGCGTAGTTGGTTATGAGGACGTGCGGCGGGCTCGCCCACATTTGCTCCCTGGATACAAGCTCGTTTGGGAGAGGAGTGCACTTGAAGGTGTTTCGGTAGGCGTCCAGGGCCTTCGATTTCTCGCGCAGTGTCTCGCCTGTATATCGCCCGAAGGAGATAAACTGGAAGGGCTCAAACAGCTGCCGGAGCCTCTTGACCTGGTCGTTGGCCAGAGCATTCATGGGGTACAACAGCAGCGCCCTCACTCCTGGAGTCAGCCTTCCCGCCTCGTGCTCACGCATCAGATAGTTACACACGGGTATCATGAAACACTCTGTCTTGCCGCTGCCGGTTCCGGTTGCGACCACAACGTTGCGCTGGCCTGATATCATCTTGCGGATGGCCTCTTCCTGGTGCTTGTAGAGAGGCCTATCCAGGTCGACGCTGCGGGGAGAGGCGTGGGTGAATAGCGAGGAGAGAATCCCCTCGCTGACCAGATCCCGTAATGTGGCTGCTTTCACGAACGGGGGCGTAGCCTGGACGATCGGACCGCGCACAAGCCTGCCGGGCTCCCTGAGCTTGTGCTCAAACTGGTCCCGAAGCGCCTTGTCGCGGAAATCGAACGTCGTGGAGAGATACCCGAAATAGGCCTCAGCGATCTCCCTGCTCATCCTGATTGGATCCATGCTCACCAAGCGAACCCCTCCTCAGACTCCGCGTGTTCTGCGAGACTGGTGCATAAGGTGATGTATGCTTGGACCATGGCCTCAGCCAATTCCCCTTCGGAATCCGCGAGGCTTGGCTGACAGTCGAGAGGCCTGAAAGCACTATCGGCTACGACCCCGAGGTAAGGGAGACTCGCTGAGAATCTCGCTCCAGGCTGGCGCACCAATCTCTCCAGGTCGTACTCTACGCCCAGATGCACTCGGATGTGCTGCGGAACCGGATCGAGGCCCTTGCATTTTGGTGCATGGTTCAAGTGCCACACCTGCTGGGTTATGACCTCCCTCGGGTACTGACAGTTCTCATCCGTACATCTGCAAAGCATGTCTTGAAGCGTTAGTTGGAAATCCGATTCGAAGCCACTCAGTACCTGGAGTTCAGCTCGGCCTGTATAGAATGGAGTGCCTAGAGAAAGCCTCACGTGCCCCGTCTCAGAAGATAGTGACTCGAGAACTCGCCTGCTCTGCTCCGATGTCAGTTTGGCAGACTCGAAGCGATCACCCGAGACGCTGATGATCACGCCGCCCCCGGCTTGTCGGGAACGGCTAAGCCACTGGGCAACCGAGGACCTCGTTAGCAACTGGAGAGCTTGGCGGCATGGCCCAACGGCGGCAAAGCGGTACACGTTGGCAGTGCCGCCTGCACAAACCCCGATCACACTCGCATCGCGGGTGAGGTCATCAACGGCGAATTCGAACCGTCCGTCGGCACTGAACCCTACAGGGATCTTCTCCAGCTCGCACCGGTCTCGCATTACGATACCGAAGAGGTTCCCGCCAACGTTCGCAGGGTGCACAGACCCACTGCAATGCAACTCGATGCCCTTCCGCCTGATCTCCAGCGTGCGCACCTGTGGGAGATCATCTGACACCCATACTGGAACCGCGCCCAGCTCAGCGGCAGGATGACTGCCGCTCACGCCTGCCTGAGCCCAGAGTAGGGCATCCTCATCCACGATCCTGATCACGTACGGACCAGCCAGCGCCGGAGTACCTAGTTCGAATGCGCACTCATGGCTGCCAGGTTCCACAAGTGCCTTCAGCGCAGGCGCCCATGGCGCCCACGCGGCATGCAACGTCGCGTTCATCCTCCTACGGGGGGCGACACCGGCCCAGGCTATCCTGATCTGCTTGCGCTCTCCGCCCTCCATTATGAATCCATCAGGTGACTCGGGCACCCATTCGGTATGGACGATCGCAACATGAACTCGGGCAACCACCGATGATCTGGAGTCAAGCAGTGCAAGGTGCAACGACGCTTTCGGCCCGCCGCGCCTGATAATCTCGACGAACCGGCCCAGATCGAAAGACACGGCCCGATCCCCATCCGCAATGCACACGCTGGCAACTACCTCTCCTGCTTCCAGCTGTAGGCTACGCACGGCTGGCGCCGCGATGACCACTGAGAGTGCTCTAGTAGTCTGGTTTTGGATGTCCTCCAACCAGCAATCGACTGCAGACGACCTCCACGGACCCCGGTCGTCGCCGCCGGATCCCTCCAGCCGCCAACGTACAGTAGGCAGCTCAATGGCAATTGGAAGCGTCTCATCGCCGCTGACCATCCGGGCGAGAATCACATCAGCATCTGCAGGCGACTGGATGCATGTGGTCTCCTCGTATCGCTCGGTCACCGTAGCAGGTGGGTCAGGCTCCAACAGCCAGCCAGGAGACGACACAACCTCACATTCGAAGACCTGACCAGTTTTCGGGACTAGAATCTTCTCGTCGAAATCTGCCACGAGGTAGGGCATACGAGCCAGAGCAAGCTGCCTTGCCATGCCATATGGGTCAGACCAGATGAGTTCCGCTTTCAGAGGTCGGTCGTCCGAGATGCCCAGCCGCGTCATGAGGTCATCAAGGTCTAGGGTGGAATTGCACAGAACGGACTCCTCGACGCCTTGCTCAAGCACTTGCTCCACGGAGATGCCGTCATCCAGCGTTTTCACAACTAGCTTGAGGCCTTGCAGCATGCTCCACGATGGGCTATCGCCAGCCTCAGCCGCACGAAGCTGCAATCGAGGAAGGGCCCCCGAATAGACGGGGCGACGTCCGCAGAAGACCCCCGCCGCGCGGTCTCCGCCGCAAATCGCGACCTCGTCATCGACGATCTGTGGTCTCAGCCCAAAGCACCGCTCATCTGGACCAGACACTATCCGAAGCGTGTTGTCGCGACACTCCTGAAGGTCTATCCATGCCAGCTCATGAGTTCCCACTCCTAAAGCTGGAATCCGCATCTTGACCGCCGGCTCTGGGTACACTTCAGCTCCAGACCGGAGCAGAAGCCAGACAGTGCTGCCTTCTAGCACATCGTGCTTGATAAGCCTGCCGGTTGAGGAGAAAACCATGCAAGGGTCGGCCAAGAGCATTGACGGGATCGGACATGACACGAGAACCAAGCCCCCACATTCCACATCGAGGCGCAGTTGGCCCTCAAGTGTGGTCAGATCCATGGCCGCGGGCAAGGCCATGGCCCCTCCTGCAATGCGGCGTGCTTCGAGCTGTTTTCTCTGAATGACCTCTTCACCATCACCGCTGCAGCCGGTACGCTTCAGCACCATCTCCAAGGCCGAGCCGAAGTCGCCACGGAGTCTCTGCTCACCCACATCCACAACTAGAGCACTCCGCTTGATGTCAAGGCTGAGTTCTGCGCTGGCGCTCACCGAGTCACCAATGCCGCCACAGTGCTTAGCTGGGACGAGAGAACCGCCCGTGCCAGCGCCTGAGCCTTCCCCGGTTCCGTCTGGCATTCTCAGAAGGCGCCGATGAGAACTGTCCTGTTCAAGAGCAAGCATCAGACGTTGTGGTGGACGCCCACGCAGGAGAATGGGGAGTCCTGCCGGAGCACCGAGGAATCGCGCAGTGATCGCCACCCACTGCTCAGCCCACTCCCCGCCATGCATAAGGAAGTCGATCACAGGTTTCGTCAACGAATAGTGCGCCCCGCTCTGCTGAATCGTTCCATACTCAGCGGCCAACTGGCGGTCTCTGAAGTACTCCCTCTTGATATCCTCGCGGAAGCGCGTTACCACCGATCGAGAATCCGTGATCCCATGCCGAGCGAAACGCTTCCACACATACTCGATGAACTCCGGCATGCACGAGTCTGGTATGCCCATCTGGAACAGCATCTGCGTCACATAGCGTTGGCCCCGGTCAACCCGGCAGCAAGCTAGCGAGAATGCCTTCTTGCAGCTTTCGAGAGCTGGCGCGAGAAGTCGGGCGGCAGGGATATCCACTCCTAACCGTGCTGCGACGGCTGCCCAAAGCTTCCCTTCGCTGTAGTCCTGAGCTGTGACATGCACCAGCGCATACGTCACTGCGCATCTGTAGTCTCTAGCGAGACGAAAGGCACAGTCCCGCCGGTTTTCACACCGTGCGAACTCGCCAGCAATGAGCTGAATCAGCATATTTACCTGCTCCTTGGGCATCTGAATCTGGCCCAGGAACCGCACCTCATTTGTGGCCTGTGCTAGTCGCTTCTCATACTCCGAGAGAGTCGCTCCAGGCGGCATCGTCAACTCGATAGGCACCCCGGAAGCAGAGTTGCTTTCGAGCCAGTCTATCTCCGGCGTGACCGCTTCCTGGCCAAGCTTCCTCTGGACTTCCAGGTCGAAGCCTGCTCTGATGCGAAATCGCCTTCGCACGCGCCCGGTGGGCTCGGCTGGCTCCGGCGACCACGTTGTAGTCTCCAGCGAAGCCTCCGAGGGCACAGGGAGGTCAATGGGCAAAGCCGACTGAACAAGCTCAACCGGTTCAACTGCCTCGGCGGCCAACGAAGCGGTCGCAGCCGACTTTGTGGCCGCGGCACGCTGGTCCAGCCCGGATTCCCATGCAAGGGCTGCCACGCGGAAGCCAGATGCAATCGTGATGGGTGCCACACTCTGAGAGTAGAGCATAGCAGGAACAGCAAGACTGAAGAGATGTGACTGCGAACCCGGAGGCGGCAGTGTGATGGGGGCTATGACGTATTCGAAGGCCCGGAGACGCATCCGGGTCCCGCAGCGGGCTGCCGTAGGCCTCTCCATCGCAATGAGGGCGAGCATCTCTCCACTGGGCGCCCCCTTTGCGGGAGCGACCGCAAAGCCAAATGCATGGCGAGGAGCGATAGGCAGAGCGCCTTGGCCGCGGCCAATTGGGATGAGATTCCAGCATCGGAACTCCCTATCGTTTCGAATCCTCTTGCACACACACGCAAGTGCTCGAGCCCGCCTGCGCAATCGCTTGTCACGCCTACATTCGTTCAGAGCTGCTGATGCCAGATCCATTCAGCGGCACACCTCACGCTTCCATCAAACGGACAGGAGGGTACACAATCCCGTTGTGTTACTATTTGCCGCTCATTGTATAACTCCTTCTGAATATGCATGATAGTCGGTCAATTAGGTATCAAAGCGTAAGTGGGGCCTGTAGCCCGCACCCGAGTTCTCACATTAGTCTATAAATTCCTCCGAATGGGAACCCGCGGCGTTCCAACAGGATATCTATCACACTACGGCTGACAAGAGTCGGAGGAGACGCGCGATACGTATCGAATTATATTGGGTGGACTTGCAGTACGTTACAGATTCCACTACAACTCACTCTGCTAGACATGCCACCCTGCCCATGACGCCGATTACGCGTCCGCCGCACGCCTTTTCGCACGCGCTGTGAGTGACAACGAAGTGAGGTACTGGTCCAATGAAGTTCTCACAGGAACTGCAAGGGCTTGGTTTCAATGTGACCGCGCACGGGTGAGCGGATCGTGACTATTCATTGAGCATGCCGGGCATCGGTCAGATTGTGATCACTCTGACGGCAGAGTTGAGCGCCCCCGTCTGAGGGGACGAGGGCACCGGGCAGGTGGTGTTCTATGCGCCTGCGGAGACTCGCAGGTTATCTGCGGCAGCTTCTTGGACGATTAGCGGGTCGATGGCTCGAGCCTCGTGTGCGTATCCGAAAAGAAGGCACTTGGACGCTGCTTGGTTGATCAGCCGTGGAGCGCCGCCGGCTAGTTCGTAGATGGCTGTGATCGCATC